>SVLG01000054.1 GCA_015068055.1 Oscillospiraceae bacterium
CGCCGCCTCGTCCTGTCTGCCGATGGCAGCGCCGATGCGCTCCAGATGCTGCCAGCTCTCGGGCATATGGCGGCGGAGATTGCCGAGGATAACGCTGAGCTTCCAGACGAACATACCGCTGTTCCAAAGATACTCCTCGCTCTGGAGATACTGCTTGGCTGTGGCGAGGTCCGGCTTTTCCACAAAGCGGTCCACGGCAAAGGCCCGGCCGCAGGTGCGGCCGCCCTCAAAGCGGATATAGCCGTAACCGGTCTCCGGTGCATCCGGGGTAATGCCGATGGTCACAAGGTTCTCTCCCGCCTCCGCCACAGCGCAGGCGTCGGACAGGGTGCGGCGGAACATGGCCGTATACTGGATCAGATGGTCGGAGGGCAGCACGATCATCACCGCGTCGCCGTATTTTTTCTCCATATGCAGCGCACCGAGACCGATGCAGGCGGCTGTATTGCGCCCTACCGGCTCGCAAAGGATGTTTTCCGGCGGCAAGCCCGGCAGCTGTTCCATGACAAGAGCCCGGTAGCTCTCGTTGGTGACCACATAGATGTCCTCCAGCTCCACCAGAGAGAGGATACGCTCCACGGTCAGCTGGATCATGGTCTTCCCGTCGCCGGTAAGAGACAGGAACTGCTTGGGCAGGGCACTGCGGCTTTTGGGCCAGAAGCGCTCACCCCGACCGCCGGCCATGATAAGAGCTGTCTTTTTCATACGCTGCTCCTTAAATGATCTGTAATCAGGGCCCGACAGGGGCCGATAATCTCATATTCACCCAGCCCCGCCGGCAGATAAACGGAGGCTCCGGGATAAAGCTCATATTTTTCGCCCCCGTGGACAAGGAAACCCTGCCCATCCAGCAGCAGAAGATGCTGCCAGTCGGCGACGGGAAGACAAACGCCACCTTCCACCGACAGTTCCCGGAGACGCAGATGGGCCGTGCAAAAAATGTCCTTCATCGCTCCGCTGCCCCGTGGCAGGAGCTTTTCCGGCCGACGGGCCGTCCTCTCCGCCACAGCGCAGCCCCGCTTCAGGTGCAGCTCCCGGCCCCGGCCATAGTCGTAGAGACGGAAGGTGGTGTCGGAATTTTGCTGAAACTCTGCCACCAGCATCCCCGCGCCAAGGGCGTGAATGGTTCCGGGCGCAATATACAGGCTCTCCCCCGGAGATACGTGGATTTTGTTCAAAAATTCTTCGATGCTGCCGTCAAGGGCTGCCGCACGCAGTTCTTCCCGACTCAGCTCCCTTTTCAGTCCGCAGTAGAGAAAGCTATCTTCCTCCGCCTCCAGCACATACCAGAGCTCTTCCTTGCCCCGCTCCCCCGTCAGCGCATTTTCATCCGAAGGGTGGACCTGCACGGAGAGCTTTTCCCGGGCGTCCAGAAACTTGATCAGCAGCGGTGTTTCCTCACCCAGCACCTCCCGGAGTCGCTTTCCCGCCAGAGGGCCGTTTTCAATCACATTTTCTCCGCAAAGTTCCCAACTCTCGGCAATGCGGCCGCTGCCCTTTTGGTAGCGCTCGCTCAACTTACAGCCGCCCCAGATATAGTCCCTCGGCTCACAGCGGAGAAAGAGGGGGTAGATGTGATCAGTCGTCATAGTTCATGTCTTTCCAGCGCAGTGCGCAGAACTCGGCACACACGCCTGGGTGTAAAATATTCAAGCCGCTGACGCTGCCCGGCAATCACCTGAGCGCGAAAGCTTTCGTCATAAAGAAGGGTATCCATCACGGCGGCCAGCGCCGGAAAATCCTTTCGGGTAAAGCAGATGCCGCTGCCGCCCAGCGTCTCTGGCACCGCCGCAGCCTCGTAGGCCAGTATGGGCAGATCGTGGATCATGCTCTCCACCAGCGGCACGCAAAAGCCCTCGTGCTCACTCATGCAGAGAAAGAGGTGGCTCTCCCGGTAGCAGGCGTTCAGCTCACGCCGGCTGACCCGGCCCAGCCACAGCACCTCCACGGAGAGGGAGGTCAGCAGTTCCCGGAGCCTGGCGCAGTAAGCGTCCATGCTCTCGTCCCCGCAGAGGACAAGGCGACAGTCACGGCCGGAGGCGCTGCAGTAATAGTCTGCCGCCAGCATCACGTCCTCAATGCATTTGTTGGGGGCCTTGCGCCCCACAAAAAGAATATTCTTTTTCCCGTCCCGGAGGCGCTTCGTCATGGCAGGATCCGGCGCCGTCTGACAGCGTTCAAAGTCCAGCAGCACCGGCAGCACCGTTACGTCGCCGTAACCCAGGGCGCGCAGTTCTGCCGCGCTGTATTCGGAACTTGCAAAAGCAAAGTCCACCTTTCCCACCATAGCCGCCAGCTTTTCCCGGCCCAGCCGGGCCGCATCGGCCAGCGCTGTATCGTAAGGCTGGAGATACTCCGGAGGCGTGATGTTCTGATACACAATGGCCTTGCGGCAGCGCTGACGCAAAAACCAGTCGGTAAGAGGGGAACCAATGCTGTACTGATAAAGGAGCAGATCCGCCGGCTGCAGTTCCTTATCCATAGTACCGGCCCGGCCCACCCGTATTCCTTCGGGATGAAGCGCGTCGTGGGCAGCAAAGAGCAGCGGATCAAAGCCCCCCTGCCGCAACGCGGCATGGAGCGCCAAAACATTATCGGAAATGGCATCGGCAGCCATGAGGTTTTCCGTAAGCTGTGCGATCCTCATCGTTCCTCCAGCTCTTTGATCCGCGCCTCCAGCGTTTCGATGCGCTCCAAAAGGGCGCGGTTCACTTCGTTCTGCTGTCGCAGCAGTTCATCGGTATACCAGCGGATACTCTTTCTTACCACGCGGCGAAAGAGCTTCCGGAAAAAGCCAAGTTTCACCCCATAGGGCTCCAGCGGCACCTGCGAACCCACGGTCACCACGGTGACAGTGGTGCTTTTGGCCGGAGCAAAGGCAGCGCGGCGCGCCTCCCATGCCTCGGCCGAACAGGCCAACGGTTCCGCTTCCGCAAGCCGCTCCCGCAGCTCGGTGCCCTCACTGATAAAGCTTTTCATTTATTTCTCTCCTTTGACCCAGCGGCCAAAACGGTCTTCCAGTGCATCCAGCACCGCGTCGGCCTTTGCCCGGCTTTCGCCGGTGGCGGCCAGATAAATCTTCAGCTTGGGCTCGGTGCCGCTGGGCCGTACGGTAACCAGCGCTCCGCCGGGCATCCAGAGCTGCAGCACGTCGGACTTGGGAAGGCCGGTCCCCTCACCGAGGTAGTCCACCCAACGCTCCGCACCCTCAGGGTCGGCACGCAGCTGCGCCATACGAGCCTGCATGGTGTGCAGTCCCGCACGGCCCGGGAAGGAGAACGTCAGAAGCCGCTCCCGGTAATAGCCATGTTCCTCATAAAGCTCCTCCAGCGCATCGGCCAGCGTTTTGCCCCGGCTGCGGTGATAAAGGAACAGTTCGGCCACCAGCAGAGAAGCGTTCACCGCATCCTTGTCCCGCACGGCCGTATGACTCAGATAACCGTAGCTCTCCTCAAAGCCGAAGACATAGCGCCCTGCCTCCCCCTTCTTTTCAAGCTCGCCGATATACTCGCCGATGTACTTGAAACCCGTCAGCGTATCCACCACTTCGGCACCGTACTTCTTCGCCACGGAAAGGGCCATGGGTGTGGTGACGATGGTCTTGACCACCAGAGGCCGCTCCGGCAGCTCGCGCATACGGCAGATATAGTCCAGCAGGAGAACGCCCGTCTGGTTGCCGTTCAAAAGCGCATAGCCTCCGTCGGTTTTTACCGCGCAGCCTACCCGGTCACAGTCCGGGTCCGTGGCCAGCAGCAGCTCTGCGCCGCATTTCTCCGCCGTGCGAAGGCCCAGTTCCAGTGCCTCGCGGATCTCCGGATTGGGATAGGGGCAGGTGGGGAAATTGCCGTCGGGCTCACGCTGTTCCGCGGGGATGATGATATTCTCAAAGCCGTGGCGGCTGAGGATTTCCGGCACGCAGGAGATACCCGCACCGTTGAGGGGCGTATAGACGATGGGCATCCTCCGATCCCCACCCTTATAAAGGCTCTGGGTGCTTACCGCGTCCAGATACGCTGCCTTTACCTCCTCACCGATGAAGGAAATCTCCTCGCCGTCGCCGGAGGCGATATCATCAAAGGTATCCAGAGAGAGGATGGCAGCCTGAATTTTCTTCGCCGCCTCCGAGGTGATCTGGCAGCCGTCGCCGCCATAGACCTTATAGCCGTTATACTCTGCCGGGTTATGACTGGCGGTGATTATAACGCCTATGCCGCAGCCGAAATGCCGCACGGCAAAGGAAAGGGCCGGGGCAGGCATCAGCTGCGGGTACATATGCACCCGGATACCGTTGGACGCAAAGACCGCGGCGGCGGTGTCGGCAAAGCGGCGGGAGAAGAGGCGGCTGTCATAACCGATGGCAGCAGAAAGGGGCAGGGCCTCGGCATGAAGATAGTCGGCAATGCCCTGACTGGCCCGGGCCACCACATACACATTCATCCGGTTGCTGCCGGCACCCAGAACACCCCGGAGTCCGCCGGTACCAAATTCCAGTTCCCGGTAGAAGGCATCCTCTTTCTGTGCCTCATCCATGGCAGCCAGCTCTGCACGCAGAGCCTCGTCCGTTACCTTGCTGCACCAGCGCTCATAGCGCCCCTGCCAACCGTCCATAAACCCATCTCCAACAAATATTATTTGAATATTTTACAATAAATTACAGAATATGTCTATCTATTTCCCACAATTTCCGTAAGTGCCCGGAGTTTTTCCGTAATCTTCTCCCAACTGTAGTACTCAAAGACATAGCGACGGCCGTTTTCACACATCTGCTCATACTCCCGCTCATGGGTCAAAAGCCAGTGGAGGGCCGCGGAAAACTCCGTGTCGTCCCGGAAAAAGAGTCCCGCGCCGCTTTTTACCGCGTGGTCATACAGCACCTCGCACTCGCCGTTGACCAGAACGGGCCGGCCCATGAGCATGCTTTCCAGCACCACGATGGAGAGGCTCTCGAAACGGCTGGCCAGCACCAGAGCCTTTGCGCCCTTCAAAACAGCAAACTTTTCCTCCTCGCTGACAAAGCCCAGCGGCAGGATGTCCGGCCGTTCCGGTATGGACATAACAGCCTTTCCCAGCAGCACCAGTTTCAGTGTGCCGCCGCAGCGCCGTTTATATGCCGAAAAATACTCAAAAAGATCTCCGCAGCCCTTGCTCTCATCAATGCGCCCGGCATAGACAATATAATCGTCTTTCAGTCCAAAGCGCTCTCTTACATCCGGCAGTTCGCCCCGGGGAGCATCCACGCCGGCGCCAATGGTGATATGGGGCTTGCCGCTGGTCATGAGGAAACGGCTGTCCACAAAGCGGCGTTCGGCATCGGAGTTATACACATAGCCCTCCGCCGCCTCAAAAATTTCCCGGTAGTGGCGAAAATAGATAGGCCACTCATCATGGGCCGTGGGAATCAGGATGGCACGGCCCGGAAAGCCGGGCAGGCCCATGGCAGTAAGATAGTAAAGATAGGTCATGAAGTACACTGCCTTATACTCCGGAGCGTGGCTGCGGATATAGTCCACCGCCTCGTCACACACCGGCCCCTGGGCACGGAGCCATTCCAGTTCCTCTGCGCGGCTCCGGTCCTTTTTCCAGGCAATGCGCGCGGAAAGCCGGTCAAAGCGCTTTTGCGCCCGCTCCTCCGTCACCGGAAAGCGCCGCACCGTTACCCCGTTGATGACTTCCATACCGGGTGGATAGTGGTTTTTCCAACTGCTGTAGTCCAGAGCGCAGGTGGTAATAACCTCCACATCATAATAGGGAGCCAGATGTTCGGCATAGGCCCGGCACTCACTCTCCGCCCCGCCGTTGACCTCCTCGCCGTAGCGCTGGCAAACAAAGGCGATCTTATCCATGGCACACCTCTCCGAATATTTCCCGGGCCCTCTCCATGACCCGCCGATGGCTGAAGTCCGCCAGGCGCCTGCGCTGCTCTGCCAGCACCTGCTCCCGAACCTCCGGGCGGCTCACAAGGACACGGATGGCTGCCGCAGCGGCGGCAGACTCGGCACTGTCCAGCTGCAGGCCGCTCCTGCCCAGAGTCTCGCCCACGGCGGCACAGCGCCGGGCCACCACGGGTACGTCAAAATACATGGCCTCCAGCAGCGGCACGCAGAAACCCTCATGCTCACTCAGGCAGAGGAAGACCGAGGCCGTGCGGTACAGCGCCAGCAGCTCCGAAAAGGGGATTTTTCCGGTAAAGACCACGTTGCGGGCACCCAGAGCCTTCGCCCAGACGCGAAGCCGCCGGGCATAGGCCGGCACCGTGTCCTCGCCGCCGGCCAGAATCAGCCGGGCCTCGGCATCGAAACGCCGCTGGTACAAAGCAAAGGCACGGATCACATCCTCAAACTTTTTATTGGGCACCACACGACCCACGAAGAGAACATTGGTGCAGCCGTCGCCGTACTTTTTCAGCGTGTGTTCACAGGGCGGCATATCATAATCGGAGAAGGGAATGAGAATGGGCAGAACCTGCACATCCTCCGCCCCCATGTCCCGGAGTTCGGCAGCATTATAGGCCGAGTCCGCCACAGCCAGCTCGCAGTCCTTCACCAGCTGCCGGGTCTGTTTTCGGCCCATGCGGCAGCCCGCCGCAATGGCGCCGTTCCAGCTCTCAAAATAGGCCGACGGCGTAATGTTGTGATAGACAAAGGCCTTGCGGCAGCGGAGCGCCAGAAAGTCCTCCACCATATGGCAGCCCATACCCATGTGATAGACAGCAAGATCGTCCTTTTCCAGCAGCGGCGGGGTGTCTGCGCAGCGAAGGGAGCTTCTCATCATGGGATCCGCGCAATCCAGCGTCCAGACACTCTCGGCGCAGCCCAGACTCTCAAAGGCACTGCGCAGGGCCGTAATGTCGTTGCTGACGGCGTCTCCCCGGTTCATCACCGGCACCACCTGCAGCACCCGCTGTCTGTGCAGCGGCTTCGTCTTTAAAAAGGACTCAAAAAATGCCGTGAAGCATCGCTCCACCTTTTCCGGAGCAAAGTCTGCCAGCCGTGTTTTGCCTCTTTGGACCAGTTCCCCGCTGCCGATCATATCATGCAGCACCCGGGCACAGCTTTCACGGTTCTTGTCCCGGAGGAGGATACCCCCCTCCCCCAGAGTCTCCCCCACGGCAGCGGCATCAAAGGCCGCCACGGGCACACCGAAGTGCATGGCCTCCAGCAGCGGAACACAGAAGCCTTCGTGTTCACTCATGCAGAGGAAGGCCGAGGCCGTGCGATAGTACGCCAGCAACTCGGCAAAGGGGATATGGCCGGTAAACGTCACATGCCTTGCACCGAGCCCCCGGACATAGCGGCGAAGCTGCCTCTCATAGCTTTCCATGCCGCCGCTGCCACCGGCCAGAATAAGCCGGGCCTCGGCATCGTAAAGCCGCTGGTAGGCGGCAAAGGCCGCGATCACATCCTGCTGACACTTGTTGGGAGCGATGCGACCCACAAAAAGGATGTTCGTGCGGCCGTCCCCGTATTGTTTCAGGGTATATTCATCGGCAGGGGCATCATAATCCGAAAACGGAATCAGCACCGGGCACACGTCGATGGGGCAGGTGTAGCCTGCTTCCACAAGGCAGCGCCGGTTGAAATCGGAGTCGGCAATGCAGTAATCAAAGCTGTGCCGCAGCCGGTGGAGTTCCGCAAGACCCGTCCGGCAGGAAAGGGCCGCTCCTTCATTGTATGGTTCAAAAAACTCCGGCGGGGTGATATTGTGGTAGATCATGATCTTCCGGCAGCACAGCTCGTCCACCTTCATGCTCAGATCCGAGCCAATGGACATATGATAGATAAGCACATCATCCTTGCCCAGAGCCGGCATACGGGCCGCTCTTTTTACTGCGCCGTCCGGCAGTGTTGCCCCGATATTTTCCGCATAGATCTCCGTCTTTGCATCCCAGCGGCGCAGCAGCCGCTGCAGCGCCCGGGCATCGTTGCTCACCGCATCACCGGCGGTGAGGGTGGGCAGGAGCTGTATAACTCTCATACCCGGCGCTCCAGCTCATCCAGACGGGCGCGCAGCTCCTCCGTCTCCCGACGCAGCAGTTCCAGCTCCGCGTCCCGACGCCGGTTCTGGGCCGCCGTCTCCGCCACGAAGCGGCGCAGTTCCTGAAAAGCGCGCAAAAGCAGCCCATGAAACGCACTTACCTCCTGACAGATGGGTTCCACACAGAAACGAATCAGCTTGCGCACGATGCGCTTGGTAAAGCTTTTTACCTTCCCACCGGGGATGGGGCGGAAATACTCCACCTGTTCGGATGCAGCAAGCGCCGTCACGCTCTTCTCAAAATCGCGCTTGTCAAAGGCCGCCGCACTGACTTCCTCCCCGCTGTTTTCCATGGGGATATCTTCAAAGCGCAGAGCCGCCCAGCCGCTTTCCTGCTCGGGGATCTGCGCGCGGATCTCGTTCATAATCTTTTCCACATTGATCTCGTTCATAGCCGCCTTCCTTCCGTATCATTCTAAGTATTCCGCTTCTAACCTCATAGAATACACCATATATTGTAAAAAGTCCACATAAAAGCCGCCATACCCAAAGGTATGGCGGCTTTTGTTCTTTTTTACGCACCCCGGAAATCCTCGCTGCCCAGGAAGAAAACAGCCAGCATACCGGGCCCCACATGGGCGCCGGTGCCCGGTTCATGGGCCACGGTGATAATGCCTCTGGGAGGCTTATTCTTATTGAGCAGCTCTATGAGCAGGGCAAGGTCAGCCTCACAATCGGCCTGAGAAATGCCAATGATCTGCTTATCCGCATCCACCACATACTGCTCATAGCGCTCGGCCATGGCACGGATGGCATTTTTGCGGCCCCGGACATTCTCAAACGACACGATCTGCCCCCGCTCGTTTCCCTTCAAAAGGGGCTTGATGTGCAAAACGGCACCCACAGCGGCCTTCACGGCGGAGAGGCGGCCGGTAGCCCGAAGGTACTTAAGGTCATCCACCGTGAAAAGCTGGCACATCTTCGGCACCATGCGCCGCAGCTCCGCCGCAGCGTCGGCAAGCTCCATGCCCTCATCCCGGAGTTCGGCGGCCCGGAGGGCAAGGAGTCCTTCCCCCAGACCGGCGCCCAGACTGTCGATCAGCTCGATCTTCCGCTCCGGATACTTCTCCAGAAGCTCGGCAGCGGCCAGGTTGGCCGACTGGAAGGAACCGCTGACACCGCTGGAAAGGCCCACAAAGAGGATGTCCTGCCCGGCCTCCAGCGTAGCGCTCATATAGTCCACATAGCGCTGGGGCGTCACCTGAGAGGTAGTCACCTTCACGCCGGCGCGCATGGCACCGTAAAACGTCTTGCCGTCGAAGCCCTCCGTCTCCGTGCAGGTCTGCTCCACACCGTCGATGTAATAGCTGAAGGGAATAACGGTGATGGCGCGCTCACGGGCCATGGGTGTATCGATATTGGCGGATGTATCCGTAAAAACAGCAAACATTTGCTCATACCTCTCCCTATAATACTTTATATTAGATTATCATGCCGGGTAAACACTGTCAACAGAAGGGGCGTTCAGCCCCTGTTAAGAAATTGTAAAATTGATTTTGGCCAGGTCGTATGTTATACTTATTTAAGGAAGGAGATGGCAGCATGGCATACGAAACAAGCTTTATCGAAGAAAAGCTCCGGCGCTGGGAAAACTATCTGCAGCGCTTTTGTCTGCCCGGCTGGGAGGAACTGCCGGATACGGGTCTGAAAATGGTGGAAGTCCTTGCCTATGTCCGGGGCTGTCTGGATTATTTGCCCGCCGAGATGAAGGATGAGCGTCTTGTGACCGCCGCCGCCATCAACAACTATGTCCGCCTCCGGGCCATGCCCAGACCGAAGGCCCGCCGCTATTACCGGGTGCATCTGGCCTATCTCCTGATGATCTGCACTCTCAAGCAGAGTCTGAGCCTTGCCATGATCCGGCAGCTTCTGCCCTGTGATCTCGGCGAGGAGGAAATGCGGACACGCTATGAGGCCTATGTCGCCCGACAGAGCCGGCTGACGGCGGCCTTTGCCCGGTTGGGACTGGAAAGCGCCCTGCCGGTGCTGGATGGCCGCAGCGGTGACGAAGCCGCCCGGATCCTTGTGGAGAGTGCCTGCGCCGTCAGTTCCTTTTCCCGGCTGCTGGCGGAAAAGCTTTTGCTGCTGGAACAGGAGAACAGTTGATTTTCCGGGAAATCTATGGTAATAATATGGTTTTGGAAAGAAACAAAAGAGGAAAGGTTGGAAACACCTTATGAGCGATATGATCCGCGAGATCGAGCGGCGCAGGACCTTCGCCATCATCTCTCACCCGGACGCAGGTAAAACCACACTCACCGAGAAATTCCTCCTTTACGGAGGTGCCATTCAGCTGGCCGGTTCCGTAAAGGGCAAGGCCGCCGCCCGCCATGCCGTCTCCGACTGGATGGAGATCGAAAAGCAGCGCGGCATTTCCATTACCGCAAGCGTCTTGCAGTTTGAATATAACGGCTACTGCATCAATATTCTGGACACCCCGGGCCATCAGGACTTCTCCGAGGATACCTACCGCACCCTCATGGCCGCGGACAGCGCCGTTATGGTCATCGACGGTGCCAAGGGCATCGAGCCTCAGACCCGCAAACTCTTCAAGATCTGCGCCATGCGCCACATTCCCATCTTCACCTTTGTCAACAAGATGGACCGTGAGGCCCGCAGCCCCTATGATCTGCTGGAGGAGCTGGAGAAGGAATTTGGCCTTGGCACCTATCCCATGAACTGGCCCATCGGCTCCGGCAGCGATTTCAAGGGCGTTTACGACCGGGAAAACCAGAAGGTATTGGCCTATCAGGACTTCCACAAGGGCTCCAGCCGCATCCACGCGCTGGAGTGCCCCATTGAGGAGACCGACGCGGTTAAGGAGCTCATCGGTGAGCGGCTTTACGGTACGCTCATGGACGATGTGGAGCTGCTGGACGGCGCAGGCTATGAATTTGACCTTAAAGAAGTGCGGCGGGGCGCATTGAGCCCGGTGTTCTTTGGCTCCGCTCTCATGAACTTTGGCGTGGAGCAGTTTCTGGAGAGCTTCCTGAATCTTACCACCGCCCCCCTGGCCCGTGAGACCGAGGACGACATCATCGACCCCTTTGACGATAACTTCTCTGCCTTTGTGTTCAAAATTCAGGCCAACATGAACAAGGCCCATCGGGACCGCATTGCCTTTATGCGCATTGTCTCCGGCCGCTTCCAGCGGGATAAGGAGTACTGGCACGTACAGGGCAAGAAGCCCATCAAGCTGGCCCAGCCCCAGCAGATGATGGCCGAGGAGCGGCAGATCGTGGACGAGGCCTTTGCCGGGGACATCATCGGCGTCTTCGACCCGGGCATCTACTCCATCGGCGACACCATCTGCAGCAAGGAAAAGAAAATCCGCTTTGAGGGCATTCCCACCTTTGCGCCCGAGCACTTTGCCGCCTTTGAGCGCGTGGACACCATGAAGCGTAAGCAGTTTGAAACCGGCATCCGCCAGATCGCTCAGGAGGGCGCCATCCAGATCTTCCATGAGCCCAACACCGGTCTGGAGGAGGTCATCGTGGGCGTGGTGGGCACGCTGCAGTTTGACGTGCTGGAATACCGCCTCCGCAGCGAATACTCCACCGAGGTCCGCAAGCGTATGCTCCCCCACGAACACGTCCGCTGGATCGTGGGCGATGTGGATCCCGGCACTCTGGAGCTAACCCGGGACACCCGCTGGGTGCAGGATTTCCGGGGACAGAATCTTCTTCTCTTTACCGGCGAGTGGTGCATTGCCTGGACGCTCAAGCAAAATCCCGGTCTGGAGCTGGCTGAGTTCAGCCGCAACGTATAAACGTATAGATATAAAAACGAGAGAGCTTTCGCTCTCTCGTTTTCTGTTTATCTCACATAACGGAACACGCAGCGGCGGAGCTTCTGAGCAAGCTCGTCGGTGGCCGCACCGGGCAGCATACGCCAGCACCAGTTGCCGTCGGCTTTGCCGGGGGTGTTCATGCGGCTCTCGGCGCCGAGGCCGAGATAGTCCTGCATCTGGGCAACAAAGAGATCGGCCACAGAGGCCATGCCGCCCCGGAGAATGCCCCAGTTCATGCCCTCGGCCTCGTTGAGCCCCAGATACTCCACGGCGAAGGCCACGTCCTCGGGCGCAGCGCTTTCAAACCACTGCTGCAGCGTCTCGTTGTCGTGGGTGCCCACGTAGCAGACGCAGTTGCGGGGGTAGTTATGGGGCAGGTAGTCGGAGGGTTCCCGGGAGTCGAAGGCAAATTCCAGCACCTTCATGCCGGGGAAGCCGGAGTCATCGAGAAGCTGACGCACCTCGTCGGTGGCAAAGCCCAGATCCTCGGCAATGATGGGGGTATCCCGGAACCAGTCGCGCAGAAGCCCTACCAGATCCATGCCGGGTCCCTTTTCCCAGTGGCCATTGCGGGCGGTGGTCTCGCCGTAAGGCACGCTCCAGTAGCTCTCAAAACCGCGGAAATGGTCAATTCGGATGACATCATAGAGCCGGGTGGCGCCGCCAAAACGGCGGATCCACCAGTTGTAGCCGCTCTTTTTCATCTTGTCCCAGTCGTAGAGGGGGTTGCCCCAGAGCTGACCGTCGGCACTGAAGTAGTCCGGGGGCACACCGGCCACAGAGGTGGGGATGTTGCGCTCATCCAACTGGAAGTGGCCGGGTTCCGCCCAGACATCGGCGCTGTCCAGCGCCACGTAGATGGGAATGTCACCGATAATGGAGATGCCCTTGGAGTGGACATAGGAGCGCAGATCCTCCCACTGACGGAAGAACTGGTACTGAACAAAGGTAAAGAGGCGGATATCGTCCTGCAGCTCGGCGCGGCAGCGAATCAGAGCCTCGCTCTTGCGGAGACGCACGTCCTCATCGGGCCAGTCGATCCAGGAGGCCATGCCGTAGCGGCGCTTGAGGGCCATAAAGAGGGCGTAGTCCTCCAGCCAGTCCTTGTTCTTTTCCTCAAAGGCAAGGATCTCTTTCTCCAGCCGGGACCAGCCCCGGCGATAGGCCTTTTCCAGAGCGATCCAGCGGCTGTGGTAGATAGCACCGTAATCCACCCGGGAGGGGTCGCTGCCCCAGTAAAGTTCTTCCAGTTCGCTGCGCTCCAGAAGCCCTTCCTCACAGAGGCGGTCAAGATCCACAAAGTAGGGGTTGCCCGCAAAGGTGGAGAAGGAGGAGTAGGGAGAGTCGCCGTAGCTGGTGGGGCCAAGGGGCAGCATCTGCCAGTATTTCTGGCCGGCTGCCGTCAGGAAGTCTGCAAATTCATAGGCCGCCTTGCCCAGCGTACCGATGCCCCAGGGGGAGGGCAGCGAGGAGACGGACATAAGGATACCGCTTGCTCGGGTCATAGTTTTGTTCTTATCCCTTCACGGCGCCGGCTGCGACGCCCTTAATAATATGTTTCTGGCAGGTCAGGTAGAATACGATGATGGGGATGATGCTCATCATAATGAGAGCCATGGTGGCACCCAGGTCCACGGTGCCATAGCTGCCCTTAAGATACTGGATGTGGATGGGGATGGTCATATACTTCTTGCGGTCCAGCACCAGGTAGGGCAGGAGGTAGTCGTTCCAGACCCACATGAGCTCCAGCACACCCACGGAGATCATGGTGGGCTTGAGCATGGGCAGCACCACGGAGAAGAAGGTGCGCACGGGGCCGCAGCCGTCGATGGCAGCCGCCTCCTCAATTTCCAGAGGGATGCTCTTGACAAAGCCGGAGAACATAAACACGGCAAGGCCCGCGCCAAAGCCCAGATAGATGATGGGAATGGTAAAGGGGTTATTGAGCTTCAGCGTGTCAGAGGTTTTAGCCAGGGTATACATGACCATCTGGAAGGGGACGATCATGGAAAAGACGCAGAGGTAGTAGGCGGTCTTGCTGAGGACATTGCCCACGCGGGCGATGTACCAGGCAGCCATAGAGGTACAGACAAGGATCAGCGCCGTGGAGATCACGGTGATGATGACGCTGTAGAGGGCGGACTTCAGGAAGGGGTAGTTGCCGAAGGTCATGCCCTTCTCATAGTTGCCCC
>SVLG01000055.1 GCA_015068055.1 Oscillospiraceae bacterium
CACCATTCTGGAGCCCATCGGCCTCCTGAAGGTGACCATCCCCGACGCCAACCTGGGCGCCATCATGTCTGACATCTCCTCCAAGCGCCGCGGCACCGTGCTGGGCATGAACGCGGAGGAAGGCATGCAGATCGTTGAGGCCGAGGTTCCCATGGCTGAGATGAGCTCCTATACCATCGACCTGCGTTCCATGACCCAGGGCCGTGGTTCCTTCACCTGCAAGTTCATCCGCTACGAGGAAGCTCCCGGCAACGTTCAGCAGAAGATCATTGAGGAAGCCAAGGCTCTCGCCGAGGCCGAATAAGCCAACACGAATAAAAATCGCTCCGTCATCCGACGGAGCGATTTTTTAATTGTTTATACAGCGGCCAGGCCACCAGCAGAGAGGTTGTGGCGCTGATAAAGTCGGAGACGGGTTCCGCGATATAGATACCCATGACGCCCCAAAAACGGGGGAAGATCAGCACCAGGGGAATGAGCAGGATGATCTTACGCAGCACGGCAATGAAGAAGGAGCGGCCCGCCTGACCCAGCGCCATGAAGAACTGCTGCACCACCATCTGCGCCCCGAAAATCCAGAGGGACGCCTGATAGATGGGCAGAGCCAGTGAGCAAAGGGCAATCAGCTCCGCATCGTCCGTGTAGAGCGAGGTGAGCAGGGCGGGGGAGAAGACGGAGATCAGCGTACCTGCCGTGGTGATGCCCATACAAATCAGGAGAGCCCGGCGGAAACAGGTGGTGACGCGCTCATAGTTTCCGGCCCCATAGTTATAGCTCATGATGGGCTGCACCCCGGCGGCCACACCCTGCACGATACAGCTGAACAGAGAGAAAATGCTCAGAAGTACCGTCATGCTGCCCACATAAAGATCGCCGCCGTAGCGCAGGAGCTGGGTGTTATAGACGATGACGATGAGGCACTCGGTGCTGCTCATGATAAAGGGAGAAACGCCCAGTGCGGAGCTGCGGCGCAGGATGGCCCAGTCCGGTTTCATAAGCGGCAGGCGCAGCCGGATGACGCTGCGCGCCGAGCAGAGGAAGCTGAGTATCCACAGGGCGCTGACACTCTGGGAGATGACGGTGGCCAGAGCGGCACCCTTCACACCCATGCCAAGGGCAAAGATGAAAATGGGGTCAAGGATGATATTGCAGACGGCACCCAGTAAAACCGAGAGCATGGCCGTCCGGGCCGCACCCTGACAGCTGATAAAGGGGTTCAGACCCAGAGAAAACTGCACAAAGACCGTGCCAATGAGATATACCGAGAGATAGGCATCGGCATAGGGGTAAGTAGCGCTGCTGGCTCCGAAGGCATAGAGAACGGATTCGCGGCCGAAGTAGAAAAGCGCGGTCAGCGCGACAGAGAAAAAGAGCAGCAGCGTGGCCCCGCTGCCGAGGATGCGCTCGGCTCTGTCCCGGTCACCCCGGCCCAGAGCGATGGCGGCCAGAGGTGAGCCGCCCATGCCCACAAACATGGAAAAGGCCGAGATGATCAGCAGAACCGGGTTGCAGATGCCAAGCCCAGTGAGGGCCAGTGCGCCTTCACCGGGGATATGGCCGATATAGATGCGGTCGACGATGTTGTAGAGTAGGTTTACCAGCTGGGCCGTCAGGGACGGCAGCGCCAGCGAAAGCATCAGTCTTCCCAGCGGCGCGGTTCCAAGTCTCTCTTCGCTTTGATCAGCCATTGGATTCCTCCGGCAGCTTGCAGACATCAATCCACTCCAGAGCCCTGGAGCAGGTGTAGAGTTCTTCCAGATTCAGCTCAATGGCGCTGGAGGGACTGCCCACGGCAGGGAACACAGTGGTAAAGCGTTTCAGGGACTCATCCAGATAGACGGGGATTCCTTCGTTGCAGCCGAAGGGGCAGACACCGCCTACGGGATGGCCCACCATCTCCAGCACCTCGTCGGCTGTGGGCATCTTGGCCTTCATGCCAAACTTGTCCTTGAACTTGCGGTTGTCGATACGGGCGTCGCCCGCGGCCAGAATGAGAATACAGCCGTCGCCTTCCTTGTTCTTGAAAGAGAGGGTCTTGGCAATGCGTGCCCCCTCCACGCCCAGAGCCAGAGCGGCAAGCTCTACGGTGGCGCTGGAAACAGTAAACTCAATGACCCGCTCCTCCATGCCGAGAGAGCGGAACCAGGCGCGGCCTTTTTCAATAGACATTTGTTTTTCCTCTTTCCAATATGTATTGCGGCACGCCGTAGTCGGCGTGCCCTGTGATGATATTGCGCTCAGCGGCGTCCGCCGCCTCCGCCACTGCGGCCACCAAAGCCGCCTCCGCCGAAACCACCGCCGCCGCGGCCGAAGCCGCCGCTGCTTCCTCCGCCGAAACCGGAGGAGGGGGGACGATAGGACGTGTTGGGAGGACGGAAACCGGGGTTCTGCTGGCTGTGGTAATGGCTGCGCCACACCGGGGGCGTGTAGTAGCGCCGGGTGCGGATGGGCCACCAGGGGGAGAAGTAGTAGAAGGGCCAGATGCCCCAGTGTCCCCATATGCGCCGCGTCCGTCTGGCCGAGAGTACCAACAGCAGCAAAATCAGAATAACGATGAAGTCAAGACTCACACCGCTCCGATAGCCGGGCTGCTGTACGGGCGCGTAGTATACCGGCGGGGCCGGGATGCTGGTCATCCCCCCGGAGGTGATGCCATAATAATCACGGTACCAGTTATAGAGGGCGTTGCAGAGGGCGGTGACGCCCTCGTCGTATTTTTGGGCATCGTAGTAGTCCCAGAAATACTGGTCCAGATAGAGTCCGGCCATGTCATCGGTGAAGTCGCCGATGATGCCGCTGCCCACGGCCAGCCAGCCCCGGTTCTCCTCCGTGGCAAAGAGAAGCAGCATACCGTTGTTCTCCGTGTCGCTGCCCACGCCCCAGTCGTTAAAGAGCTGGTAGGCGTATTCATCGGCATAGAGTCCGTCGGTATAGGGGACGGAAACCACCACCAGCTGTGCGTCGTTGCAGTCGCTGACCAGCTTTTCATTGATGGCCAGAACGCGCTCCTCCGTTTCGGCAGAGAGGACGCCGGCGGCATCGTTTACATAGAAGCTCTCGCTTTTCTCCACCACGGCCGCTGCCTGCAGCGGGAGCAGCAGGGAGCAAAGTAGAAGCAAAAGCAGGGAAAGGGTCTTTTTCAATTGATTTCCTCCGTTATTCAAAGGGAACCGGGGCCTCCACGAAAATGAGAGGCCGCAGCAGGGTAAGAGGGAAGCCCCCGGCGAGACGCTGATACGCTTCCGCGGCGGCGTTGTAGTCTGCTGCCGCCGTATCCATGACCCGGGCGGCATTCTGCTGCAGACCGTAGTAGTATTCCGCATCGTCCGTGACCATACTGCTTGCCAGAATCTGGGTGTGCAGCTCCTCGGCGGCACGGGTCAGCTCGGCGTTGGCCCGGGCCATGGCGGCCACATCGTCGGCCTCCTCCGCCTCGTAAAGGGCATTGTAAGCGTCACGGAAGGCGGCAGCGGCCGGGAAGTCCCGGGCCACCGACCAAAGCTGGCTGCAGTAGCCGATGCGGTTTTCGATCTGCTCCTCCATGCCGTTATGGGCCTCAAACAGTTCTTCGGCCTTGTCGGCCTCCTTTTCAAGGTTCCGGTTCACGTTCCAGACGGAGCTTCCCAGCACAAGCAGCAGGCAAAGGAGAAGCGCAGTGGCGCGGTTTCTGAAAACTGCCATTTAACCCTTGATCTCCAGCAGCTTCTGCTTCAGCTCGGCCTCAATGACGCCCAGTTCGTTCTCGGCAGCGGCCCGGCGGGCACGGCCGTCATCCTGAATCTGGCGGACTTCCTCCAGAGTGGCGATCAGATGCTCGTTGGTCTTCTTGAGAGTCTCCAGCTCCACGATGCCCCGCTCGCTCTCCCGGGCCACTTCCACGCTGCCCATGTGCAGATCCTCGGCGTTCTTCATAAGCAGTTCATTGGTAACGCTGCTCACGGAGGAGGAGGCCTGCATGGCCTGCTTGGAGTGGTACATGCTGAGACTCAGCACCATCTGGCTCTTCCAGAGAGGAATGGTGTTGACAATGGCGGTCTGGATCTTTTCGGTCATGAGAAGGTCGTTGTTCTGGATCATGCGGATCTGAGGAGACATCTGCAGGGAGATCATGCGGGTCAGCTCCAGATCGTGGAGCTTCTTTTCAAAGCGGCCGATGAGGTTGGCAAAGTCGTTGGCTGCCTGCGCGTCCTCGGCAAGACCGCTTTCCTGCGCCTTCTTCTGCATGGCTACCAGATCGTTTTCCCGCAGCTCCTTCACCCGGAGCTTACCGGCAATGATATACATGGTCAGTTCCTTGAAGTAGGCCTGGTTCAGCTCGAACATCTGGTCCATGGTGGCGATGTCCTTGCTGAGTACCACCTGATGCTTCTGCAGCTCGGCGGTGATCTTGTCCACGTTGACCTCAGCCTTGTCAAACTGGGCCTTGGTTTCCTCCATGCTGCGGCGGGCCTTCTTGAAAAGACCCAGGAAGCCCTTCTTTTCTTCGCTCTCATCGAAGTTCAGGCCTTTCAGCTCCACCACGAGACCGGAAAGCATGTCGCCCACTTCGCCCATGTCCTTGGTGCGGACCTTGCCCAGGGCAGAGGCGGAGAAATCGGCGATGTTCTTCTGGGCGGCGGCACCGTAGGAGAGTACGAGGTTGGTATCGGTGACGTCGATCTGTCTGGAAAACTCTTTGACAGCGGCCTGCTCCGCCTCGGAAAGACGCTCCAGCTCCAGCTTCTCGGGCTCCACGGCGGGTTTCTCCGCTTCGGCTTCCACCACGGGGGCGGCGGGGGCCTCCTGCGCCAGAGCGGCGGTGGGGTTCAGCGTCAGAGTAGGGACGAATTCGTTTTCAGCCATTTTGAGTACTTCCTTTCTCTTCGTCTTTATTTTTTTTCAAATAATCCTTAATGTCCAGATAGCTCTTGCCGCTCAGCCCTTCCCGGGCGAGGATGCCCTCCATGGCGCGGATTTCCGCATCAATGTCCATGGCCTGATTGGCAAAGAGAGAGTCCAGATGCTTTTCATAGGCTGCGATGCTGGTGTCCAGCATTTCGGTGATGCGCTGCTTACTGCCGGAGATGTTTTCTCCGTCGATCTCCATGGCATCCATGCGGTCGTAGGCGTTCAGGAGTTTGAGAGTGGTGGGCATGTAGTAGTCCAGAAACTTACGGATCTGTGGTACATCACCAGGGTCATCCACCGCATCCCGGACAATCTTATCGGTGACAGACATGATGGCGTTGATGCGTCGGCGCACTTCCGTATCCCGAATGGAGCCGTAGAGTCGGCCCAGCTCCTTCATGGCGAGCTTTCCGTCGGCGACCACAGCCTCCACAGGATCGTCGGAGCGCTCTTCCTCCGGGGATGCCTCGGCGGGTACCCGCTCCTCTGCCTTCTTTTTCAGCATCACGGCCACAGCGGCTGCGCCGCCGAGAGCCAGTCCCGCTGTGATAAGCCAGGCACTCAGCCGCAGCAGAGGGAGAAAGAGTGTGCAGCCCAGCCAGATAAGGGCAAAGGTATAGATGGGTGCAGGGGAACCATGCTTTTTTCTGCGCAAGGCCGTGGCCTCCTTTATCTTTTATCTCCTCATTTTATATCTATTCTTCCGGAGCGTCAACAAAAAATTCTCCTCCGCTTATGGGCGGAAGAGAAGAAATGCGGTTGACATAATGTAAGCCATGCTTGCGGCCAGCAGTCCATGGAGAAGCTTGCCGGGGAGGCGGCGGCGCGCCGAAAGGGTGCCGCAGACGGAGAGAGACTGAAAATGCACGCAAAGGCCGCCCCAACTGAGGGCGAAGGCGGCCAGCGCGAGTTTCAGCGGCGAAAACGCAAGGGCAGGCATCAGCCCCACGGTACCGGAAAGCTCGAAGAGTGACCAGATAAGGGCCCTGCAAAAGCGCAGCTCCCAACCCAGCTTCGTCGCCAGAATTCCGGCGAGAGTGTCCAGTGTGCCGCGGGCATTCAGGGCAAAAAGGAGGGCAGAGAACACAATGACCCAGGTGCATACACCCAGAACGGCTTTTCCCGCGGCGTTTACCGCTGCGGTCATCGCAGCCGGGAAGGGGAGTGGCTCGGTCTTGTCGCTGCCCGCACTCTCGCAGGGTCTTCCTCGCACGAGAAGCCCTGTCAGCACAGCGGAGAGAAGATGTACGGCATAGAGAAAGAGCCCCGTTCCCACGCTTTGGAAGGCACCCATGCCCAGCGCCGCCACGGCAAAGGCGGGGCCGGTGTTGTCGCAGAAGCTCAGGAGCCGCTCTCCTTCCTCCCGGGAGATGCGGCCGCTGGCATACAGCTCCGCTGTCGTGGCAGCACCCAGAGGATAGCCGCCGCAGAGCCCCAGTATAAAGGCGGAGGCACCCGCCCCACTGACGCCGAAAAGCCGACCCATAAAGCCGCCGAGCTTCCCGGCCAGCACATCCCCCAAACCCAGCCGGTTCATCAGGGAAGATACGGCAAAGAGGGGCAGCAGAGAGGGGATCAGCAGCTGCAGACTGAGTTCCAGTCCCCAGCGGGCCCCGTTCCGGGCGGCCTCCGCCTCGCCTGTGGCCAAAAGAAACAGCAGCAGGGCTGCGAAAAGGGAAACGTGTTTTTTCATACCCAGAGCTTATGCGTGCCCGGTGCTTTTCTTGACAGCACGTACATACTATTTTCACAGCGAGGTGGTGGAGCGGATGAAGCACTTTGACACGGCCCGGGACATAGCCGAGGGGCTGGGACTGGCGCCGGAACTGTTTTCGGGCGCGCTGCGGGTCACGGTTTGGGGCCGGCGGCAGGTGATGGTGGAGCAGCATCGGGGGCTTTTGGGCTACAGCAGCGCACAGATCGAGGTGGGCGGCGGAAAAACGCGGCTTCGGATCCTTGGCAGCGATATGCGTTTGCAGGCTATGGATCGCGAGACGCTGGTGATCACGGGGAATATAACGGCGGTGGAATATGAGTAGGAAACGAATGGGACTGGTGCAAAGGACACTGGGTTTTGCAGAGGTAAGGGTATCGGCGGCCTTGCCCAGCGTTTATCTCAATGAGTGCGTAAAACAGGGACTTCCTTTTTGGGACGTGGAAAAAGAGGACGAGTGTACGCTGCGGCTCTGTCTGCGCCAGTCCGATGCGGCCCGGGCAGAGCAGGCGGCCCGGCGTTGTGGCTGCGACTTTACCCTGCTGGAATGCGTCGGCGGCGTATCGGCCCTTCGCAGACTGAGAAAGCAGCTGTATCTCTGCGTTGGCGGTGTGCTGGTGCTGGCCGTGCTCTTTGTGTCGAGTCTTTATATCTGGGATATCCGTGTTGCAGAGAACCCGACGGCCGTGCCGGACGAGGAGATCCTGGCGGTGCTGGAGGATATCGGCGTGGGTGTAGGACGGCGCTGGGTGGGGCTCAGCAGCGACATGATCCGCGCCGAGGCGCTGCTGCATTTGCCGGATCTGAGCTATCTGACGGTGAATGTCCATGGCAGCCGGGCGGAGGTGCTGGTTCGGGGGCGGGAAGAAGCGCCGGAAAAACGGGATGAGAAAGAGCCAACGGAGGTTCGGGCCGCTCAAGGCGGTGTTATTACAGAGATGCGGGTTCTGGAGGGGGAGCAGCTGGTAAGTCCCGGTGACACGGTTTTGCCGGGGGACGTACTGGTGAGTGCGGCGCGAAACGGCCGCATCGTCCATGCCAGAGCGGAAGTCACGGCCCGGACCTGGCACGAGATGACCGCTGCTGTGCCGCTCACGCAGGTTCATACACAGCCGGAGGGAATGAAAAAACAGCGTTGGGGTCTTATTCTGGGGAAAAGACGTGTGAATTTTTCAATCAACAGTGGAATTCATGGGGGGACTTGTGATAAAATAACACAAATATGGCCCCTTGAAGTACCGGGGGTCTTTCGGCTGCCGCTGGCCCTCTTTCGGGAGACGCGGCAGGACTTGCGCTGCACGGAAACAGAGCGGGACAGAGAAGCGGCGGAAGCCGCTCTGCGTGAGCTTCTGCGCCAACGTCTGCTCTCCTCCCTTTGTGAGGGGGAAATTCTTACCGAGCGCTTTACCGTCAGCGAGGGCGGCGGCCTTTTGTATGTGACGCTGCGCTGTGAGTGTCTGGAGCGCATCGATACGGAAGCGGCCGTGATACCGTGAACCATCCAAAGGAGACGATGAACATATGGAACGTAGGATAGCCGTGGATCGGGTGGAGAACATCCTCAGTGTGTTTGGGTCCTTCGACCAGAACCTCCGCCTTATCGAGGGAGAACTGGGTGTCCGGGTCACCGACCGGGAGGCAGAACTCCACATCAGCGGCGAGGAGGAGGCCGTGGCTCTGGCGGAAAAGGCCGTGGAAGGGCTGCTGGCCCTGGCTGCCAAGGGCGAGAACATCGATGAGCAGCGGGTGCGTTACATCCTGAAACTGGTGAAGGATGGCCGGGAGGAGAAGATCGGGGAACTGGGCAGCGATGTGATCTGCATCACCGCCAAGGGCCGCCCGGTGAAGCCCAAGACCCTGGGCCAGAAGCAGTATGTGGACTCCATCCTGCATAATACCATTACCCTGGGTGTGGGCCCGGCCGGTACCGGCAAGACCTATCTCGCCGTGGCGGCGGCGGTAGCGGCCTTCCGGGACAAGAGCATCAACCGCATCATCCTGACCCGGCCCGCCGTGGAGGCCGGTGAGCGTCTGGGCTTCCTGCCCGGCGACCTCCAGAGCAAGGTCGACCCCTACCTCCGGCCCCTTTACGATGCGCTTTTTGATATGCTGGGGGCGGAGACCTACAATAAGTATCTGGAGCGGGGCAATATTGAGGTGGCTCCTCTGGCCTACATGCGCGGCCGGACGCTGGATGACTCCTTCATCATCCTGGACGAGGCACAGAACACCTCCCGGGAGCAGATGAAGATGTTTCTGACCCGTTTGGGTTTCAACAGCCGCATGGTCATCACCGGTGACGTGACCCAGATCGACCTGCCCGACGACAAGCCCAGCGGTCTCAAGGAGGCCATGAAGGTACTGAACGGCGTGGATGATATCGCCATCTGCACGCTCACCGGGGCGGACGTGGTGCGTCATATGCTGGTGCAGAACATCATCGCCGCCTATGAGAAATACGAGGAGAAAAAGAGCGCCTCCGGGGCGCCCAAGCCTTACGGAAGGAGAAACGGAAAGTGAGACATCATATCTCCATCAGCCGGCAGAAGACCGGCCTCGGCCACCCGGAAGTTTTCCGCGCCATCAAGGCTGCGGCGGTGGCCGCCCTCTTGTACGAGCAGGTGGACAAGCCCAGTGAAATCTGTGTTACCCTTACCGACGACGCAGGCATCCACGAGATCAATCTGGAAAACCGTGGCATTGACCGGCCCACGGACGTGCTGAGTTTCCCCATCGGCGAGCTGGACTACGACACCGGCCGCATCTTCCTGGGGGACATGGTCCTCTCGCTGGAGCGGGCCGAGGCCCAGAGCGTGGAATACGGCGGTACGTTTGAGCATGAGGTGCAGTACCTGACGGTGCATTCCGTGCTGCATCTTTTGGGCTATGACCATCTGGACGAGGGCGAGCAGAAGGCTGCCATGCGCGCAAGAGAAAAAGAAATTATGAAGAGGCTTGGATATGATTACTAAAACTGCCATGATCACCATCTGTGGGCGGCCCAATGTGGGCAAGTCCACCCTGACCAACCAGCTGGTGGGCGAGAAGATCGCCATCGTCAGCAACAAACCCCAGACCACCCGCAACCGCATCACCGCCGTGGTGGAGCGGGGCGATACCCAGTACGTATTTATGGATACCCCGGGCTTCCACAAGTCCCGGACCCGCCTTGGCGACTACATGGTGGGCGTTGTCCGCCAGAGCGTGGCGGATGTGGACGCGGTGCTGCTGCTGGTGGAGCCCATCGCCTCCATCGGCCCTCAGGAAAAGGAACTGATCGCCAGCATCAAGTCCTCCCGTGTACCTGCCATCCTCTGCATCAATAAGATCGACAGCGTGGAGCCTTCCTCTCTGCTGGAGGTCATTGCCCTCTACAGCCGGGAGCATGATTTTGCCGCCATCCTGCCTATCTCCGCCAGAGAAGGCGACGGCATGGACGAGCTCTTCGCCGAGCTTCATAAGTTTGCCGCCGAAAGCCCTCTGCTCTTCCCCGAGGGGATGGTCACCGACCAGCCCGAAAAGCAGGTCATCGCCGAGCTCATCCGCGAAAAGCTGCTTATCAGCCTTGAGAGAGAAGTGCCCCACGGCACCGCCGTGGAGATTACCAAGTTCTCCGAGCGGGACGGCGCCTCCGGCGAGCCGGTCATCGACGTGGATGCCACCATCTACTGCGAAAAGGCCAGCCACAAGGGTATCATCATCGGCAAGGGCGGTTCTATGCTCAAAAAAATCGGCGAGCTGGCCCGTCAGGATATCGAGACCTTTATGGGCAGCAAGGTTTTCCTGCAGACCTGGGTCAAGGTCAAGGAAAACTGGCGGGATTCTCAGGCCCAGCTTCGCAACTTCGGTTTCAGAGAATAAAATTTCCACCCATAACCCGCGTGTGTCGGCATAAAATAGGGTTATGGATGAGAAAGTGTTATGGGAGCTGTTCCGGGACACCGGAGATCCCACGGCGTGGCTCCTTTACCGGGCCGCCTTACAGAAAGGAGACGGGGAAGAGTCCCCGGCCTCCCCGGATTAATAGTTTACATAATTATGTACAAAACCCTGCGCGGCCTGGTGCTGCGGGAAGTGCGATACAAAGAATCCAGCAAGATGCTCACCATCCTCTCCGAGGGGGAGGGCAAGCTCTCCGCCGAGGGCCGCGGCGCGCTGCGCCGGGGCTCCAAAATTGCTGCTGCGGCTCAGCAGCTCTGCTTTTCGGAACTCACTTTTTTTGAGCGTCAGGGCCGCTATACCCTTACCGAGGGCAGCGTACTGGAGGATTTTTCTGCCCTGCGGGAGCGCTTTGAGGACTTTGCGCTGGGGGTTTACATGGCGGAGATGATGGAGGCGGTCAGCGACGAGGACTATCCCAACGATGCGGTACTGCATCTGGGGCTCAACAGTCTCTTTGCCCTCTCCCGTCAGCTTTACAGCCCCGAGCATATCAAGGCCGTTTTTGAGCTGCGGCTCATGTGTCTGGCGGGGTTTGAGCCGGCTCTGGAGGCCTGCAGCGGCTGCGGAGAAGTTAACATAATGAATCCACGCTTTCATCTGCAGGGGGGCTGTGTCCACTGCACCGAGTGCGGCGGCAGCAGCGGTGAGGGGCGCAGCGTGTCCCTTTGTGCCGCATCGCTGGCAGCCATGCGCCATGTGGCCCATGCCAATCCAAAGAAGATCTTCTCCTTTACGCTGGACGCTGCCGCTGCCGCTCGCTTCCACTACGCGGCCGAGGAATACGCCCTCTGTCAGCTGGACCGACGCTTTGCCACGCTGGACTACTGGAAAACCGTGAAAGGTTGACATAATTTTATGACGCTTTACGAGAAATCACAGAATACACTGGAGCTGCCGCAGGTACTCAATATGCTTGCGGCTCAGGCCATTTCCCAGCCTGCCAAGGAAGCGGCGCTTACTCTGCGGCCCAGTGAGAGCCGCATGGAAGTGGAGCGCCGTCTGGCGGAAACCAGCGCCGCCAAGCGGATGCTGGAGTATAAGGGAAGTCCTTCCTTTGCCGGACTCAAGGATGTCCGCGGCTCGCTGGCCCGGGCGGATATGGGCGGCGTTCTCAATACTCGGGAGCTGCTGGACGTGGCGGGTGTGCTGCAGTCGGCCCGGGCGGTTCGCTCCTACGGCCTCGGTGCGGAGGAGACAAGCTGCATCGACCACTATTTCCGCACCCTGCAGGTGAATCGTTTTCTGGAGGAAAAGATCGTTACCTCCATTCCCGGCGAGGATGAGATCGCCGACGCGGCTTCCTCGGAACTGGCGGATATCCGCCGGAAGATGCGTGCGGCCGCCGCCCGGGTAAGGGAGGCCCTGCAGAAGATCATCTCCGCCCCCTCTATGCAGAAGATGCTGCAGGATCCCATCATCACCACCCGCTCCGACCGTTATGTGGTTCCGGTGAAGGCGGAGTATAAGGGAAGCGTTCCCGGTCTTGTCCATGACGTGTCCTCCTCCGGTGCCACGCTCTTTGTGGAGCCCATGGCGGCGGTGAAGGCCAATAACGAGATTCGTGAACTAAAGGCCAGGGAAAAGGCGGAGATCGAGCGCATTCTCGCCGAACTCAGCGCCGAGTGCGCGGCCCATCGTGAGGAGATCGACGCGGACTTCCATGTGCTGCTGGCTCTGGACGGTATCTTTGCCAGAGCGCGGCTCAGCGATAAGCTGGACTGCTGCGCCCCGGAACTCAGCGAGCGCTGCATCCGCCTGCGCCGGGCCCGGCACCCCCTGCTGGATCAGAAGACCGCCGTTCCCATCGATGTGGAGCTGGGCGGCAGCTATGACGCTCTTGTGATCACCGGTCCCAACACCGGCGGCAAGACGGTTACTCTCAAGACCATCGGGCTCCTTTGCCTTATGGCCCAGTGCGGCCTGCACATTCCGGCGGCAGAGGGGAGCAGCGTACCGGTGCTGGAACGTGTTCTCGCTGACATCGGCGACGAGCAGAGCATTGAGCAGTCCCTCTCCACCTTCTCGTCCCACATGACCACGCTGGTGACGCTGCTGGCCGAGTGTGACGATAAGAGTCTCCTGCTCTTTGACGAGCTGGGGGCCGGTACCGACCCCACCGAGGGTGCGGCCCTGGCCATCGCCATTCTGGAACACGCCCGCAGCCGGGGCAGTGTTCTGGCGGCTACCACCCACTATGCCGAACTGAAGGTTTACGGCACCAATACCCCCGGCGTTATGAACGCCTCCTGCGAGTTTGACGTGGACACCCTGCGGCCCACCTACCGGCTGCTGCTGGGCATCCCCGGCAAGTCCAACGCCTTTGCCATTTCCCGCCGGCTGGGCCTGCCCGAGGAGATCATTGAAGACGCCCGCAGCCGCATGGGCGTCAGCAGCGTTCTCTTTGAGGAAACCATCGAGAAGCTGGAGGAAGCCCGCCGCCTTCTGGACCGGGACCGTATGGAGGAAGCAAAACTCCTCCGCAGCGCCGAGGAGGAGGCCAAAAAGGCTGCCCGCCTCCGCAGTGAACTGGAGGTCAAGATGGACAAGGCCGGGGAAAAGGCCCGGCGGGAGGCCGAGCGCATCCTGCTGGAAGCCAGAGCCGAGGCGGAGCGTACCTTTGACGAGCTGGCCAAGCTCCGGCAGGAGCTGGAGCTGCAGACGGACCATCGCCGCGTAAACGATGCCCGCAGCGAGACTCTCCGCCGCCTGAACGCGGCCCGGGAGGCCATGCGCAAGCAGGAAGAGGAAGCCATCGTGGAAAAAAGTGCCCGGGCGGTGGAAGTGGGCGACGTGGTGGCGGTGCAGGCCATGGGCGGCGCCAAGGCGACGGTTCTCTCCATCAGCCCTGAGCGCGTGCTTCAGCTGCAGGTGGGTATTCTGAAGCTGAGCGCCAGAGAGGACGAGGTCACTCTGCTGATCAATGAGAAGCCCAAGCCCGTTAAGGTGCAGAGCAGCGTCCATGCCACGCTGCGCAAGGAAAGCACAGCCTCTGAACTGGATATCCGGGGTATGGAGACACTGGAGGCGGTGCCCATTGTGGAGCGTTATATAGACTCCTGCTCCCAGAATGGACTGGAGACCGTTACCATCATCCACGGCAAGGGTACCGGTGCTCTCCGGACGGCGGTGCAGCAGAGTCTCAAGCGCCACAAACTTGTAAAGAGCTTCCGTCTGGGCCGCTACGGTGAGGGGGAAAGCGGCGTGACCGTTGTGGAATTGAAATAACAGCTATCAAAACTTGCTTTCATACCCTGTGCAATCATCCAAAATGCGTGAAAAGCGGTTGACGATGCCCGTTTGATTTGCTAAAATTGCACTATAATATTGTTGCATAGTCCGCAAAATATATGAGAATGGGAGTGGCAATTATGGTCAGTAAAGAAGTAGTCATCAACAATCAGGTTGGGCTGCATGCCAGACCCGCGACTTTCTTC
>SVLG01000056.1 GCA_015068055.1 Oscillospiraceae bacterium
CCGCTCCACGTCGAAGTCGGCAGCCTGCAGCAGGCGCAGGAGGATGTTTTCCACGTCCTCGCCCACATAGCCGGCCTCCGTAAGGGTGGTGGCATCGGCAATGGCGAAGGGCACATCCAGCACCCGAGCCAGCGTCTGGGCAAAGAGGGTCTTGCCGCTGCCGGTGGGGCCGATGAGCAGGATATTGCTCTTCTGCAGCTCCACGTCATTTTCGCGGCCAAAGCGGATACGCTTATAGTGGTTGTACACCGCCACGGAGAGGGCAATTTTCGCCCTCTCCTGGCCAATGATGTACTCATCCAGAACAGCCTTGATCTCCCGGGGCTTGGGGAGTCTCCCCTCGCCGCCCCGGGCGCTGGGACGCTGGGCGATAGCCTCGCCCTCGTCCTCCATGACGATGTCCATGCAAAGGCGCACGCACTCGCTGCAGATATAGGAATTGTTGCCCGCAATGAGCTTGTCCACCTCGGCCTGCGTCCGGCCGCAGAAGCTGCAGCGGATTTTTTTATCGTCGTTTCTAGCCATGCTGTCCTCCAGAGAAATGGTTAACGCTTGTAGATCACCTTGTCGATGAGGCCGTAGGCAAGAGCCTCCTCTGCGCTCATATAGTGATCACGCTCCGTGTCCAGAGCGATCTGCTCCACGGACTTGCCGGTGTTTTCCGCCAGCATTTTGTTGAGCTTTTCCCGGATCTTCAGGATCTGCTCGGCCTGGATCTTAATGTCACTGGCCTGACCCCGGCTGCCGCCGGAGGGCTGGTGGATCATGATCTCGGCATTGGGCAGAGCAATACGCTTGCCCTTGGCTCCCGCCGCCAGCAGGAAGGCGCCCATGCTGGCCGCAAGACCGATGCAGATGGTGGAGACGTCCGCCTTAATATACTGCATGGTATCGTAGATAGCCAGACCCGCGCTGACGCTGCCGCCGGGGGAATTGATGTAAAACTGGATGTCCTTGTCGGGGTCCTGGGCCTCCAGATACAGAAGCTGGGCCACGATCAGGGACGCGGTGGTGTCGTTGACTTCCTCCGAGAGCATGATAATGCGGTCGTTGAGAAGTCGGGAGTAGATATCATAAGAACGCTCCCCACGGGAGGTCTGCTCCACGACATACGGTACTAAACTCATTTTTGATATGCCTCCTTCCAAAAGCTTACGGGGAAGCATACCCGCTGGGCCGGAAACTTATTCAGCCTCTTCGGCCTTGGGGGCTTCCTTGGGTTCCACGGCAATGCCGCTGTCGACGATGACGTTCATAGCCTTGCGGCTGACGATCTGGTCCTTGATCATCTCCACATTGATGGCCGCGCGGACGGTGTCCACATCGATGCCGTACTGCTGGGCCAGCTCGTTGTACTCCTTCTCCAGATCCTCCTCGCTGGCCTCGATCTTCTCAGCCTCGGCGACGGCGCGGAGCAGAACCTCGGTGCGGGTCTGCTTCTCGGCAGCGCTGCGGGAGTTCTCACGGAAGGTAGCCATGTCGGTGCCGATCATCTGGACATAGTTCTCCAGCTTCATGCCCTGAGAGGCCATGTACTGGGCATACTCATTCATGATGCCGTCCAGACGCTCCTCGATCATGCCCTGAGGAATCTCAACGGTCATGTTCTCAACGGCCTGCTCCACCAGCATGTCCTTCCAGGCGTTCTCCACGGCGCTCTGACGGCCGTCGGCCAGACGCTTGCGGCTGGCTTCACGCATTTCGGCGAGAGTGTCATAGTCGTGATCCTTGGCAAACTCGTCGTCCAGCTCGGGCAGGATTTCTTCCTTAACCTCGTTGCACTTCACGTGGAAGACAACGTCCTTGCCGGCCAGATGCTCAACGTAGTTCTCGGGGAAGGTGATGTCGATATCGCGCTCCTCGCCGGCCTTGATGCCAACGAGCTTCTCCTCGAAGCCGGGCACGAAGGTGCCGGAGCCGAGACCCAGGTTGTAGCCGTCGGCGGTGCCGCCGTCAAAGGGAACGCCCTCGCGAGTGCCAACGTAGTCGATGTTCACGGTGTCGCCTTCCTTGGCCTCGCGCTCCACGGTCTGGATACGGCCGTTCTGCTTGCGCTGGCGCTCGATGTCGGCGTCAACCTCTTCGTCGCTGACGGTCACGGTGACCTTCTCGGCCTCAAGACCCTTATACTGACCCAGAGTGGTCTCGGGCCACACGTCGACCTTGTAAGACAGGACCAGACCGGTCTCCTCGGTAACTTCAACGTTCTCAATGGCGGGACGGCCGACCACGTTCAGCTTCTCCTGCTCCACGGCAAAGGCAAAGGCCTCGGGAGCGGCGTCGTTCATGGCGTCGTCGTAGAAAACTTCCTTACCGTACATGCCCTCGATGACCATGCGGGGGGCGCGGCCCTTACGGAAGCCGGTGACCATGATCTTGCTCTTGTTCTTCTTGTACGCCTCGTTGACGTACTTCTCGAACTCGGCAGCATCCAGACGGACTTCGAAGGTAACGGTGTTCTTCTCGCGGGCGGCGTTGGTAACAATCATTGTGGGTTTACTCCTCTCTATATTTCAGCAAAACTGAATGTTCTAATTTGAAGCCGTACTATTATAGCAAAGGCTTTCCTAAATTGCAATCATCATTTAGCGGATTTTGGCAGGGATAAAATCAAGAAAATCGGCGGAAACAAGGCGATGGTGGGTATTTTCCAGCATTCCGCGGAAAGCGGCATAGCAGCCCTTGCCGTGGATATGCCCGCTGCTGCACTCGCTGACCCCGTAATTTGACAGAAGCTCCAGAATTCCCTCGCAGCGGTAGTTCTGGAAAACCGGCGGGTAATGCAGAAAAACCAGCTTTTCCCGCTCCCCGGCTGCCTTCAGCGACATCTCAAGACGGCCGATCTCCCGCTTCATGATCTTCTCGTCGTGGGCTCCGCCCCGCTCTTCCTCGAAAAACCAGCCACGGGTGCCGCAGAGGGCAATATCTTCGTAATAAAGACAGTTGTTGTGAAGAATGCTCAGATTGGTAAGGGCGTGCTTTTCAAAAAAAGCGTTCATCTTGCTGGCCGTTTCCCACCAGTAATCATGGTTTCCCTTGACAAGGATCTTTTTGCCGGGCAGTTCGTTGAGAAGCTGAAAGTCCGGCAGCGCCTCCTCAAGACTCATGCCCCAACTGGTGTCGCCGCAGAGAACGATCGTGTCCTTGTCGGAAAGCTCCGAAAAAGCCGCACGGATCTTGTCCGTATAGCCAACCCAGCGCCCGCCGAAAAAGGCCATGTCCTTTTCCGCGTTGCCCAGCGCCAGATGCAGATCGCCTATGGCATAAAGAGACAAGTTCTCCCCCTCCTTTCGCCGCATATCACGGATACTGTTGTGGAATACTGAAAGCGAAACACTTTCAGGGAGGTAATAAAATGAACACTAAGAACGACTGCTGCAACCAGAGCATCGGCTGCAGCGTGAAGGAATGCCGCTTCCACACCGCTCAGAACCTCTGCAACGCCCGGAGCATCTACGTGGAAAACGAAAACGCCCATCGCAAGGGTGAAACCTTCTGCGCCACCTTCGAGAGCAAGAACAGTCTCTGAGCATCCGCGGGGCATGCCCCGCTTACATAGCATCGAATGCGTTTTCCCAGTGGCGAATTTCAACGTCTCCTTCCACCCCGTGGGGAGCATAGACCTCAATGACATCAAAGCGCGGCTGCTTCTTTGTGGGATGCTGCTGCAGCCATTGCTCCGCCGCCAGAATGACTTTCTGCTGTTTGTGTCGGGTAACAAACTCCCGTGCCTCAGCAAAATCAGCGTTTTTCCGGAGTTTCACCTCCGCAAAAACAAGAAAGCTGCGGTTCTCGCAAATTATGTCAACCTCTCCGAAACGGGTGGTAAAGTTCATGGCCAGAATCTTCCAGCCCTTCCGCCGCAGCGCTTCCGCCGCCTTCGCCTCACCGAAGCGGCCCAGCAGGCGCTTATCCATCAGTGCATCTTTCTCAGATAGGTGGGACGATGCACCGGGGAGGGGCCATGCTCACGGAGAGCCGCATAGTGGGCAGCGGTACCGTAGCCCTTGTGCTTTTCAAACCCGTACTGGGGATATTCCTCCGCAAGGGAGAGCATCAGACGGTCACGGCTGACCTTGGCCAGAATGGAAGCCGCAGCAATGGAGGCGCAACGCTGGTCGCCCTTGATCACCTTTATGGCCTCCACAGGTAATTCGTTCTTATCGTTGCCGTCTACAAGGGCCAGCACCGGCTTTGGTTCCAGTTCCTCAATGGCGCGGGCCATGGCCAGATAGGTGGCGCCCTTGATGTTCAGCTCCTCGATCTCCTCTACGGTGGCAAAGGCGATGGCAAAGCTCTCGGCCTGCTCACAGATCAGGTCAAAAAGCTCTTCCCGCTTCTTCTCCGTGAGCTTCTTGGAGTCATTGAGACCGGGAATTTCCAGCCCTTCGGGCAGGATCACCGCCGCGGCGCACACAGGGCCTGCCAGCGGGCCGCGCCCGGCCTCATCCACCCCGCAGAAGGGGCGCTTTTCCCCGGCGAGTTCCCGCTCATATTCGTACATATTGCATTCATCCATATTACGGTCTCTCCAACGTCACATTACCCAGTTTGCCGCCCCGGAATTCGTCCAGCAGAATGTGGGCCATACGCTCGGTGTCCACTTCACCGCCGGAGATGAGGAAGCCGCGCTTGCGGGCGGCCATCCGCAAAAGCTCATAGCCGTCGCAGTCGTCGGGCACTTCAAACTTATACCGGCCCTCGATGGCACCGGGGTACTGTTCCCGCAGCCGTTCCAGCAGCTTGAGCGCCACCAGTTCAATGTCGAGGATGTTATCATTGATGGCCCCCGTCCAGGCCAGAGCAAGGCCGGTTTCCGGAGTGTCCAGCTTGGGCCAGAGGATACCCGGGGTATCCAGCAGCTGGATGCCGTTGTGAAGGTTGATCCACTGCTTGCCGCGGGTGACGCCGGGCTTGTCTCCGGCCAGAGCGGCCTTACGCCCGGCCAGACGGTTAATGAAGCTGGACTTGCCCACATTGGGGATGCCCAACACCATGAAGCGGAGCATGCGCCCCACCTGCCCCTTGGCTTCGCTGCGTTCGATGAGTTCTTTGAGGAGGCCGCGGGCTGCGTTGGGGAAAGCGTTAACGCCCTTGCCGCTCTTGCAGTCGGTTTCCAGCACGGCCATACCCTGCTCCTCCAGCGCACGGCGCCAGAGCGCAGTAACCTTACTGTCTGCCTGATCGCAGCGGTTGAGGATCACCATGCGGGGCTTATTGACGCAAAGCTTGTCAATATCCGGGTTGCGACTGGATTCGGGGATGCGGGCATCCCGGATCTCCACCACGGCGTCCACCAGACGGAGGTCCTCCTCCATCTGACGGACGGCCTTTTTCATATGCCCCGGGTACCAGTTGATAGCAGGATTCTCACTCATCGGATCACCCCAATCCGGCCAAAGTCGCTCTTGCCGCTGTCGATATCCTTGCCCGGGTAGATCAGCAGGAAGGCCCGGCCCATGACATAGCGGTTATCCACACAGCCGATGTGTTCGTCACGGCTGTCCTGAGAGCCGTTGCGGTTGTCGCCAAGAACGAAGATATGTCCTTCCGGCACCACAACCCCGCCGATATCCTTCTCAACAAGGGCGTTAAAGTCCAGCGTGCGCATAGGAAGCATCTCCAGATGCACATAGGGCTCATCCAGCGGCACATCGTCCACATAGACAATGCCCCGCTCAAAGTCCATCTTCACCACCTGACCCTCGGTGGCAATGACACGCTTTACAATGGGGTCCTTGCTGAAACTCAGCTTACGCAGCACCACAATGTCCCCAGCCTCCGGCTCGTAAAAGAGGTTGGAGATGAGGATGCGATCCCCGTTTTCCAGCGTGTTGATCATGGAGGTGCCCTCCACGCCCACAACGCGTACACCGAAGGTAAAAACCAAAACACAGGTTACCAGCGCCAGCACCACCGACTCAATCCAGTCAAAGGTATTGCCCCGCCGCTCCCGCATTTTCCGCTTTCTCTTTTCCACATATTCCGGTCTCATGTTGTACCTTCCTTATAAACACATGGTAACAAGGTATTATATACCAAATGGTATTCATTCCGCAACTATAAAAAAGAGACGTCCGATCGGACGTCTCTTTTTTATGACATAAGCCAAAATTACTTGATGAGCTCCTTGACCTTGGCCTTCTTGCCCACGCGGTCACGCAGGTAGTACAGCTTGGCGCGGCGCACCTTACCGTAACGGATAGCCTGGACGGACACGATGGTGGGAGAATGCACGGGGAAGACCTTCTCGCAGCCCACGCCGTAGGAGATACGACGAACGGTGATGGTCTCGTTGATGCCGCCGTGCTTGCGGGCGATGATGGTGCCCTCGAACACCTGGTTACGCTCACGGTTGCCTTCCTTGACGCGGATGGTGACACGGACGGTGTCGCCCACGTTCATCTCGGGCAGTTCGGGCTTCATGTACTTCGCGGTAAGAGTCTGAATGAGGTCCATAATAAATCCTTCCTTTTCTAAAGACGTTCTTACCGTACAGCCACGGCAGCGGACCGCCTTGATACCCCTGCTCTACGCAGGCCATAAGATATTAGCACAAAATATTGTGGGATGCAAGACCTTTTTTGCCTTTTCAGCGGAAAATTTTATAATCCTCCCGCAGAAACTCCACGCGCCTGCAATGCTGGTTCTTCGGCGCCAGCTCCGGGGCATTTTCCGCCACGGCTTTCGCCAGAAGCTCCGGCTTCACCACAGGCTCGGCAGCGCTGACGAGGCAATCCACCTGGATATGGCTTCCCTCCGCATAAAAGCTGAGGTTCATGATATGGGGCAGCAGATCAAAGGGCCCCTCCCCTCTTTTGGTACGGCGCTGCACAATAAGCTCCGCGCCCTCAAAGAGCGTGGCCACGGCATCCAGCTTCTCAACATCCACCTCGTCTCCATATTCCCAGATGCACTGCACCCGGAGCCACTTGAGATCGGCAGGTTTAGCTCCCTCTTCCCAAACGTCGGTTACCTCAATGCCCTCGGGCATGGCGGCGGTGAGCCGGGCGGGCAGAGTCGCAAGGTCCAGTTCTTCGCGGACACGGATGTCCGCCAGCTGGCAAAGACTCTCGGTACCTACAGAAAGGGGCAGCAGGATGGATATCTGCGCGTGGGGATTGAAGCCCTCGCTGTATTTAATAGGTATACCCGCACGGTTCATGGCCCGCTGGAGCATACGCATCATGTCCAGATGGGAAATCCACTGGGCACGGCCGGTCTGGGTAAAGGAAATACGCAGCTTATCCATGGCACTTACCCTCCTTCAGGAATCCGGCGGCACCGCAGGCGGAGCAGCCGTGTCGGCAGTCCGGGGAAAGACTTCCGGCTTCGGCCTGATGCTTCTCCCGGAGAAGGAAGCTTTTGGTGACGCCCATATTAAGCCGATCCCAGGGCAGACACTCGTCCTCGCCCCGGCGGCGGGTGGCATAAAAATCCAGATCCAGACCGCACTCGGCAGCGGCATCTTCCCAGCGCTCAAGGCTGAAGCCCTCGCTCCAGCTCTCCAGATAGCCGCCCCGGCGCCAGATACTCTCCATGAGCGGACCCAAACGGCGGTCGCCTCGGGAGAGAACGGCCTCGGTGTAGGAGGTATCAGGGTCATGCCAGTTATAGGTGACAGCCTTGGCCTTCATGTTGTCGCGCAGAAGGGTCACGCGGCGGAGATACTCCTCCCTCGTCACCTGCGGCTCCCACTGGAAGGCAGTGTGGGGCTTGGGCACGAAGCAGGAGGTGCTCACCGTGACACGGAGGCCACGGCTCTTGTTCCTGGCGTTTTCCCGCCAGCAGTGTACCACCCGGTCGGCCAGCTCCGCGATGCCCAGCACGTCCTCGTCCGTCTCTGTGGGTAGACCAAGCATGAAGTAGAGCTTCACACCGTTCCAGCCCCCCTGAAAAGCCACGGCGCAGGAATCAAGGAGGTCCTTTTCCGTCACGTTCTTGTTAATCACGTCGCGCAGCCGCTGGGTACCGGCCTCGGGAGCAAAGGTAAGGCCGCTGCGGCGAACCCGCTGCACCCGCTGCATGATGTCCATAGAGAAGTTATCCGCCCGGAGAGAAGGCAGAGAAAGACCGATGCCCCGGGGTTCACAGTAATCCAGCAGTCCGTCACAGAGCTTATCGAGGCCGGGGAAGTCGCTGCTTGAGAGAGAGGAGAGGCTGATTTCCTGATAGCCGGTGAACTCAAGGGCTTCCCTACCCTGCTCAATGAGAGTATCCACGTTGCGGTAGCGCACGGGGCGGTAGATCTGGCCTGCCTGGCAGAAGCGGCAGCCGCGGATGCAGCCGCGGAAGAGTTCCAGCGTTACGCGGTCGTGGACGATCTCCGTGGAGGGGACGATCTGGTGCGTGGGGTAGCAGCTGTGTTCAAAGTCCTCCATCAGTCCCTTGGTGACGGACTCGGGAGCTCCATTCAAAGGACGCAGCTCCAGCAGCACGCCGTCTTCGGCATAGACCGGCTCATAGAGACTCGGAACGTACACACCCCGAATTCGGGCGGCGGCGCGAAGGTAGGCCGTCTTGTCCCAGCTTTCCTTCTTCGCCTTGCGCAGCAACTCCAGCACCTCACGGTCGGCATCCTCGCCCTCACCGATAACCATAAGATCGAAGAAGTCCGCCATGGGCTCTGCGTTGCAGCAGGCGCTGCCGCCGGCAAAGACCAGCGGGGTCAGACCGGGGCGGTCGGCGCTTTTCAGGGGGATTCCCGCCAGATGCAGCATCTCCAGCACGGTGGTGTTGGCCATTTCATAGCCCATGGAGAAGCCCAGCGCGTCAAATTCATTGAGAGGATCGCCGCTTTCCAGCGCGCAGAGGGACAGCTGCGCCTCGCGCATCTTCTCCGCCATGTCAAACCACGGGGCAAAGGCCCGCTCGCACCAGACGCCGGGCATATCGTTCAGGCACTGGTAGAGGATACGCAGGCCCAGATTGGACATACCAATCTCATAGACATCCGGGAAGCAGAGCGCCATCCGGAGCTCCACATCCGCCTTATCCTTCATGATCTGCCCATACTCACCGCCGGTATAACGGGCGGGTTTCTGCACCTCGGGCAGGATCGCTTCAAAACGTTTATCCATCGTTTAAGCTCCTAAGTTGAAATCAGTTTATTCTATTACATTCCGTCGGCTTTGGCAAGGTAAAAGCTGAATTTATCGGTAGAAAAGTCTTGACAAGGAAAGCATTTCACCATATAATTTGTATTCGCTGCAACGGGGTGTAGCGCAGTTGGTAGCGTGCTTGGTTCGGGACCAAGAGGCCGCGGGTTCAAGTCCCGCCACTCCGACCATGCGGAGTGTCCTTAAAGGATTTGAGGACACTCCGCATTATTTTTAAGAAAACCGGGACAAGGAATTCTCCTTGTCCCGGTTAGGTTTATGCGGCCGTTTTTATCCGATTGCGCTGAAATTCACCATGTCAATGATGTTGTTGATTTCTTCCGGAGAGAGCCCGTCCCGTTGATGGAAACTCAGAGTTACAAAGGAATTTTCCAGATAGATATAGGCATACATATCCGCACCGTTGTGGAGTACAGTAACTTCGGCTCCATCCGGGGTGTTGTGAATATAAGAACTCATTGCGCCGGCATCCTCCACCTCCGCAACGATTTCAAAACCGCTGGAAAGGGTTCCATAGGGAGAGTTATAGAGATAGCAGCGTGTACCTGCGTTTGTAAAATCGTCCGTGGTATAAAAGCTGATGGCAAAGGTTCCTTCATCGAAATAATAGAACTTGTCGTAACCGGTTGGTTCCAGGCGGAAAAAGTCGCTGCCGCCGGCGCAGATCTCCCCGATCTTTTCTGTCAGCTCTTCACGGGAAAGGAACTCCGTCTGATCACCGAAATTCTGGAAAAGCTGCGTGGGGGTGTGGCGAACCTTCAGTCCGTATTTGGATGCGATTTCCTCCAGCTTATCCGCCATTTCCTGTGTTTCCACGTGATACATGAAATCATAACCGGAAAAGCCCATGGAGGCCGCCTCCCAAAAAGCAAGCTCCTGCTCATGTTCTTCCGCTGTAATGATTCGCGTCTCGATAGCTTTCTGCTCTCCGTCCACGATACCCTCATAGAAGGTAACTGTCCATGTGCCGTCCGGGTTTTCCTCATAATCTGCAGAACTCACATTTTCAGGCGGGATGCAGTTTTCCGGCAGCCGGGGGCCGTTTTCCCGACGCCAGGAATCCCATTCGGCCCAGGCCCTGTTGGAATTTTCGATTTTTTCTTTCACCGCCGCGCTCATTTCCTCCGGCACGTCCTGAGGTTGGGTGACAGACAGAAATTCACTGTCCTCCCCGCGGCTATGTCCAAGGCTTTCATCCTTAATAAGCAGTGCGCGGATGCCGAAAAGGTCGGCTGCATAAGCCACCATGCCAAGCGACAACACGAGGGTAGCCGCAATGAGAATAGATACAAAGCGGCGGGATGTGCGTTTGTTATAGTTAGTCATAGGTACAATCCTTTCTCTCGATTCAGTGTTGTACCCCAGTTTACGTGCAGTTTCTTCCAGAAAAGAATCGTTCGTGCCATTCAAGGCAAGCATTATATTTTTCTCTAACATAAGCCTTCCTCCTCCAGATATTTCCGAAGCTTGTTTCTTGTGCGCATGAGCTGCGACTTCACCTTGCTCTGCGTAAATCCGAACTTTTCGGATATCTCGGTGACAGGGGCCGCGAACCAATACCTCGCAAGAAAAAGCTGCCGTTCAACCGGGGGAAGCCCGGACAGAAAGTGGTTGATAGCTGCGCACATTTCCTGCAGTTCAACACTGTCTTCTGTACTTACATCGGAAGACACATAGTCAGCCAACTCATCATAGGGCAGCGCCTCGGGAAAGTTGCCGCCGCGCTTCTGACTTCGCTTTTCATCCAGCCGGTTGAGCGCGATCCATCTTGTCATTCTTCCAAAATAGTGGCCGAGCCGCTCCGGACGGTTGCTTGGCATGGAGTTCCACGCCCCTATGTACGTGTCGTTGACACACTCTTCCGCATCAAATACATCGTGCAGAATGTTGTTTGCAATGGTTTTGCAGTACGGCCCGTATTTAGATGCAGCTACAGAAATCGCGCTTTCATCCCGCTGCCAAAACAGATCAACTATCTTTTTATCTTCCAATCCATTGCCTCCTTCCTGAAGGTCCTTCGCTTATAATAGAAAGGAAAATTTCCGTTTGGTTGCACTTTTTACATATTTTTTTATAAAATAATACCACCTATTTGAAGTGCTGTCGATTTTGCAAATAGAAACGTGAAAATGAGCCAGTTCTCCCATCAGGGAGAGCTGGCTCTGTGCTCAATACCATTTTCAGGGGGGGGCACATCTCAACCAAGGCTTGTTGGTTTCCCGCCTGCAACAGTTTCAGAGCTTTTGAATCGGTCAAACATCTCACCTCGATTTCTTTCTATCACGGCCGTTCACCTATAATAGTCCAGTTGATAGCCGAAAGGTTTCACTTTTCCAAAAAAGTATGATTTATCTCCCCGATCCGGTGCAGCGGCACAGTTTCCATGTCTTTGCAAAGAGGAGCCGTCCCCTTGGGACAGCTCCTCTTTTAACCTTATTCCCCATAATTGCCTTTGATGACCTTACCGATATTCCAGAGGTAAGCAGACTCACGGGCAGCATCCCCGCCGTCGTGGTTAGCGGTGCGGGCACCGCAGTCGGCACAGATTACATACCAGGTGCCACTTTCCTCTTCCAGAAGGCCGGGGCCGTTGCAATAAGGGCAATCCTGCAGTTCGATCTCTTCATAGATGCTCAATGTAGTTATCCTCCCGCATGTATAATGGCAGCATCATACCACAACGCAGGCATAAATTGCAATGGCGTTCGAAATTTTACTTGATTTTTCTCCTCCCATATGCTATATTTAAGTGGATATGCGGATATAGTTCATCGGTAGAACGACGGCTTCCCAAGCCGTAGAGGTGGGTTCGATTCCCATTATCCGCTCCAAAAAGAACAGTGCCCCCACCGGGGTGCTGTTCTTTTTTGTGTGGATAGTGGATGATGAGCATCCACTCGCGAAGCGAAGTGGGCGCTGGGAGCGAAGCGACCGAGTGCCCTTGGGGTATTCGATTCCCATTATCCGCTCCATGGTAAAACTGTCCGTCGAGAAGCGGGCAGTTTTTTCTGATTTTCCCTGTAATTTGTGGATTTTTTCGCAAAAAAATCCTTGACGTATACCATTGCTTGTGTTAAACTAACTCTACCTGTCGGCGGACAGGGCTGTTTTTTGTGCGGCCAAATTCGCCCATACAGGGAGGCATGCGCCCCAATGGCGCAAATTAAAAAGGAGGTGCCGAAATATGGCTAAAGCAGGTGCACGCATCAAGATTACCCTTCGGTGCAGTGAGTGCAAGCAGAGGAACTACAACACCAACAAGAACAAGAAAAACACCACCGAAAAGCTTGAGATGAACAAGTATTGCCCCTTCTGCCGCAAGCACACCAAGCACGTCGAGACCAAGTGACGCGGGAAAGGATGCATCAGAATGGCTAAAGAGGAAAACAAGGCAGTCAGCGCCCAGGCCAAGGGCAATGCTGTCAAGCGAACCGACAAGAAGCTTGGTTTCTTTGAACGCGTGAAGAAATGGTTCCGCGACATGAAGAGCGAGCTGAAGAAGGTTATTTGGCCGACCCCCAAGCAGTTCATGAAGAACACCGGTGTTGCTCTGGTCGTTATGGCCGGTGCGGCTATCGTGCTCTGGGGCTTCGATGCACTCGCTGGCGGTGCTGTCAAGGCTCTGATCACATTGGTGGGCTGAAATGTCCGATAACGCAAAATGGTATGTGGTCCACACATACTCCGGCTATGAAGATTCCGTCGCCGCGGCCATTATGAAGGCTGCGGAAAACCGTCGGATGCAGGATCTCATTCTGGAGGTCAATATCCCTCTGGAAACCGTCGTTGAGCACACGGACAAGGGCGAAAAGATCGCCAAGCACAAGGTCTTTCCCGGTTACGTGCTGGTCAAAATGGTCATGACGGATGAGAGTTGGCATCTGGTCCGCAACTGCCGCGGCTGCACCGGTTTCGTGGGCTCCGGCGGCAAGGCCATTCCCCTGACGGAGGACGAGATCCTGGCCATGGGTGTGGAACACAGAGAGATTTCCGTGGGCTTCGCTCTGGGCGATACGGTCCGCATTACGGACGGCCCGCTGGAAGGTTTCCTCGGCATTGTGGACGAGCTCGACGCAGAGCGCGAAACCGTCCGCCTTATCGTCTCGATGTTCGGCAGAGAGACGCCGGTTGATCTGGAACTTGACCAGGTTGAACCGGCAACTGAAGAATGAATTACGGAGGTGCTTGAACAATGGCACAGAAAATTGTTGGTTACGTCAGATTTCAGGTTCCCGCCGGTAAGGCTACTCCGGCTCCCCCCGTGGGCCCGGCTCTCGGCCAGTACGGCGTGAACATTTCCCAGTTCACCAAGGACTTTAACGAGCGCACCAAGAACGACATGGGCATGATGATCCCCGTCATCATCACTGTCTATTCCGACCGCAGCTTTACCTTTGTTACCAAGACTCCCCCCACCGCCCTTCTCATCAAGAAGGCCTGCGGTATCGACAGCGGTTCCGGCGTGCCTCAGCGCGACAAGGTTGCCACCCTCAGCAAGGAAGATCTGCGCAAGATCGCTGAGCAGAAGATGCCCGACCTCAACTGCACCAGCATTGAGGCTGCCATGAGCATGGTCGCCGGCACCTGCCGCAGCATGGGCGTTCTCGTCGGGGAATAAATCCCCAGCGTGGGAGGAAGTAACCTTCCGAAAAACCACATATTATGGAGGAATGACAAGTGTTCAGAGGTAAGAATTATAAAGAGAGCGCTAAGCTCGTTGATAAGCAGAATCTTTATGAGCCCAA
>SVLG01000001.1 GCA_015068055.1 Oscillospiraceae bacterium
AGCCCACCTCCGGCAATACCGGTATCGGTCTCTGCAGCGTGGCCGCGGCCCGGGGCTACCGCTGCATCATTGTCATGCCCGACTCCATGAGCCGGGAGCGCATCCTTATCATGCAGGCATTGGGGGCCGAAGTGGTGCTGACCCCCGGGGCCGAAGGCATGAGCGCCGCCATCGCCAGAGCGGAGGCCATCGCCGCGGAAACTCCCGGCAGCTGGATCGCCGGACAGTTCACAAACCCTGCCAACCCCGCCGCCCACTACGCCGCCACCGGCCCGGAGATCTGGACGGACACCGACGGAGAAATTGACATCTTCGTCTGCTGCATCGGCACCGGCGGCAGCATCAGCGGCACCGGGCGCTATCTCAAGGAGCAGCGTGCGGACATCCGCATCATCGGCGTGGAACCTGCGGAGTCTCCCCTGCTCACCGAGGGCCGTGCCGGCCCCCATGGCATTCAGGGCATCGGTGCCAATTTCATCCCCAACACACTGGACCGGAGCGTAGTGGATGAGGTCGTCACGGTCTGCACGGAGGCGGCCTATGCCGCCGGTCGGCGCATGGGCCGGGAGGAAGGCATACTCGTGGGCATTTCCTCGGGCGCGGCCCTCTGTGCGGCGCTGCAGCTGGCAAAGGATCCCGCCAACGCCGGCAAGACCATCGTAGCGCTGCTGCCGGACTCCGGCGAGCGCTATCTCACCACGGCGATGTACGAATAAATACAGTAAAAGCTGCCCGCACGGCGGGCAGCTTTTTTTATGTTCGTTTGTCTTTTTCCGCTTCCAACGCGTCTAATGAATGAAGGCCTTACAAATGAGAAAAGGAGGCAAAAAGCCTTGCAGCGGCTGTTCGAACAGGAATACCCCAAATATGAAAAATCCCTCTTTCTGCTGGCTGTGACCTATCTGCACAACACGGAGGATGCCCGGGACGTGGTGCAGGAGGCGGCTCTGGCGGCATGGCGCAATCTTCATACCCTGCGGCAGCCGGAATATTTTAAAACCTGGCTCACCCGCATCGTCATCAACCGGTGCAAGAGCTTTCTCAGAAGCCGGAGGGAAACGGTGGAACTCAGCGATGAACTGGGTGTCTTTGCTGACCTACCCCACTACGATCTGGAGATCATGGATGCCATCTGCCGACTGGATCAGAGCGCTGCCGTCTACATAGCCCTGCGCTTTTACCACGGCATGAACTATGACGAGGCGGCCAAGGCCCTGAGCCAGCCGGTATCCACCGTAAAGTACCGCACGAAAAAAGCCCTTGAGGAATTAAAAACCCTGTTGGAAGGAGATGTTTGAATGGATAACTTTGAGATTATGCTCCGCGCCCATGCCGCGCGTGTGAAAGGCACAATGGCTTCTCCTTTCACCGAAGAAACGGAGGAATTTATGATGAAGAATAAGAAGTATCAGCGCAGAACCATGTTTCTGGTGGCCGTGGCCGCCGTGTGTCTGCTTTCTGTGACGGCGCTGGCCGCGAGCTTTGTCCCCGGCTGGTTCAGCCATTATGCAGGCGAAGCGAAAACGCCCCCGGCCCTGACGGACTTTGAAAACGGTTATGCCTATGAGAGCGGCCTAAGTTTTCACAACGAAATCACCGGCGAGGACGGCAGTGTGGACGCCTTTGAGTCCGTAAGCTACGTGTATGAGCGAAACGGAGAGGAGATCTGGTTCTCTCAGGATAAGCCTTCCAAGCCCATCGCTCCCATGGGTGTCTTCCTTGAAAGTGTGGAGGGCATTGACCTTTATTATTACTGCTACACCAATGTGGTTGTGCCCGCGGATTATGAGCTCACGGAGGCGGACAAGGCCGCCGAGGCCGCCGGAGAAATCGTAATCAGCTACGGCAGCGACAGGGTTACGCGCATGGAGATCCAGAGTCTCCAGTGGAGCGAGGACGGCATTCTCTCCTGCCTGATGCAGATGGACGGCAGTCTTGCCCCCGAGGAGCTTGCCGCCATGGCGAAGGAGATCATCGAAAAGTAAAAAATAAGAGGCTCCCCTTGTTTGCCAAGGGGAGCTGTTGCAAAGCGGCTGAGGGGATAAACGGTTTTTTCCTCACACATTTCTCTTTTGAAAAAGAGAAATGTGCGCCAAAGAGAAAACTTGCGAGGGGCTCTAAAAAGCCGCCCCTCGCGCTCCCCAAGGAAGCTTACAAAGTTGAACCCGTAAAATATACTGCTCATCCCTATATGGGAATCTGTTTAAGCGCAGCAACAAAGTATTTATATGGTGTTGCGCCGGCCAATTCCATCTTAGGGATGAGCCGTTATTCTGTGGCAAAAACTCATCTTATTAACTTGGGGGGTATGGGGGGCGGCTTTTTAGAGCCCCCCATGATTTTCCTCTCTTTGGCACCGTTTCTCTCCTTTTCCAAAAAGGAGAGAAATGGTGAGAGAAAAAAGACCATTCCCCACAAAAACCGGGAGGGGCAAGCCCCTCCCGGTTTGACTGTATTTTACTCCACTCTGACCACGCCGTCCTCCAGGATGGTGACGGTCATGCCGTCCTTGACGTAGTCAAGGAACTCTTCGCCCAGGGAGTCCACCACGGGCATCTTCACATCGCTGAGCCACACATCGGCCAGCACGGCACCGGCGGCCGCCAGCGAGTCGATGGGGTTGGAGAAGAGCATGCAGGCGGGCTGCCGCTTCATGTAGCAGGCGCAGTACAGCACGAGACCGCCGGTGGTGGAGCCGATGGTCTGGGGCAGGCAGAGGGCCTTGCCCTTCATCTTCTTGCCGTAAAGATCGGGGTTATTCTGGTCGCCGCAGGTGGCTTCCTTATCGCCGAACTGCAGGGCCTTCTGGAAGGAGGCCAGGGTGTTGAGACCGCCGTGGGAAACCAGAGCCTCCGCAGTGACGGTACCGGCAGCGACAACGCGGCCCTTAAATTCTTTCATCTCACTTGCCTCCCTTCGTGATCTGCTCGAGGATCTCGTCGTCGGTGTAGTACCGGGCGGTGGTATAGGTGCGAAGCTTGTTGGACGAGGTGATGACGGGCATCTTCCCGGCCAGGGGGTTATTCATGTACATCAGCGGGCAGATGTAGGAGGTGATGACGCCGGTGGCCTTGAGCCGCTGGGCATAGGAAGTCTTTTCAAACTCCTTGAGTACGCCGGGGGCGGCGGTAAAGACCGTGGGGATCTGCACTCTGGCGTTGCCGGCAGCCTTGAGACCGGCTTCCACCTTGTCGGTCCAGTCCTTGAGCTGCTGGAGACTCATGTGGGGGCAGCCCATGAAGCAGAGCTTGGGCTTGGCATCCTTATTCTTCCAGATGACGGGGTAGCTGTCGTAGACACGCTGCAGCTCGGCATCGTCGATGACGTAAACCTGCGCACCCTCGGCGATGAGGCTCTCGCCCTGCTCCACAGCCTCGGGGGTGAGGCCGTCGATGTGATAGAGACCCACGGCGCCGTTGGAGGCGGTGGCCGCGCCGAAGTCCTTCAGATAGGTGCAGGCGCTGTCATTGAGCTCATGGCCCAGCCACTTATCGAGGCCCTTCACATAGGGCACTTCCTCCATGACCTTCATGCCGATGGCGCTGCCCAGAAGCTGGGCCTCGGGCTTCTTCGTGGTCTGGATGTCGATGACCCAGGTGGCCTTGCGGCCCTCGTCGGTGAGGAGGCCGAAGTAGGGGACGAAGCCCGCCACGCTGCCGAAGATGTCCATGATGCCGCTGTTGCGGTTGCAGCGGGCGCCCAGAACGGAGTTGGCATAAACCACGGCGGAGCTTTCAGCCCAGGAGAGGACGTCACCCTTCTGAGGCTTGTTGCCCACCTCGTCCATGTAGCAGGCACAGGTGAAGGCATTCTCGTCCATGAGACCCAGCTTATGGAGCTGGCCCTCATAAAAGTCCTGCTTGGAGTACATGAACTTATGGAAGATCAGGTTCATGATGAGATTGCTGGGGACGTTCTTATCCAGCGGACGGGGGTCCACGGAGAAGGACTGCTGGGAGAGGGCACCACTCTCGATGAGCTTGTCCATCAGCTCATAGACAGGGCCCAGCGCCTTCAGGCCGAAGGAGGTCACCAGATGGTTATGCTTGCCGGTGACGGGCACCATCTTGGTGGCGCCAAAGAGTTCGCCGTACTTCACAAGGGTCTCCATGACCTTGGCCATGGTTTCGCCCTTGGCGCCGTCGAGGATCTGCTGCTGTTCCAAAGTCAGTTCGATCATGTTTCCACTCCTTTTATATCAGAGCTTCATGGCCACGTCCCAGGCTCTCCAGATGGCAGAGCGCAGGTTGCCCACCTTGTCGGCATCGCCCACGATGTGGACGTTCTTCGCCTTCTCGGCCACGGGGGTGGGACGGTAGCCCACAGAGAGAATGACGCCGTCGCTGGGGATCTCAAACTCCTCGCCGCCGCGGCTGACGGTGACGCTGCCCTCGTTGATGCTCTTGAGGCTGGTCTCCAGATAGACGGGGACCTTGTTGGTTTCAAAGAAGTCGCGGAGGTAGCTGGAGTTAGCGAGGCAGACACCGGTAACGGCGATGAGGTCCTCCTTCATCTCCACGATGCTGGGCTTCTTGCCCTGCAGATAGAGCTCGTAGGCGATCTCGCAGCCGGTAAGGCCGCCGCCGATGATGGTGATGTTCTCGCCGAGGTCGGGCTTATTCAGCAGGAAGTCCACCGCCTGCACACCCCGCTCGATGCCGGGCACGCGCAGCTGGATGGCCTTGGCACCGGTGGCCACGATGATCTCGTCGGCACCCAGAGCGTTCACGTCGGTAACTTCGGTGTTGAGCTTCACCTCGATGGGGTACTTCTGCAGCTCACGCTCGTACCAGGCCAGGAGGTCCCGGTCCTTCTCTTTGAAGGAGGGGGCGGCCGCTGCCACGAAAACACCGCCGAGCTTGCCGCTCTTTTCGTAAAGGGTGACCTTGTGGCCGCGCTTGGCACAGACCAGAGCCGCCTCCATGCCGCCCACGCCCGCGCCGATGACGGCGATGTTCTTCACTGTGGAAGCGGGCTTGATGTAGTACTTCTTCGACTGCATGGTCTGGGGGTTGATGGCGCAGCGGGCCAGACCCCGGGTATCGCTGAGGGGCTGGTCGTTGGCATGGCCCTTGTGCTTGCAGAAGTTGAAACAGCCGGAGTGGCAGCAGATGCAGGGACGGATGTCCTCCAGCCGCTCCTCAAGGAGTTTGGTGATCCACTGGGGATCGGCCAGGAACTGACGGGCCACGCCCATGGCGTCGATCCGGCCGGCGGCCACCGCGGCGGCGCCCACCTCGGGCTCCATGCGGCCGGCGCAGACCACGGGGATGTCCACAAACTGCTTGATGTGGGCCACGTCCTCCAGATTGCAGTTCTGGGGCATGTACATGGGGGGATGAGACCAGTACCAGGAGTCGTAGGTGCCGTTGTCGGCGTTGAGCATATCGTAGCCGGCATCCTGCAGGTACTTGGCCGCCTTCTCGGACTCGGCCCTGTCACGGCCCAGCTCGGGGGCGGGGTCGCCGGGAACAAGGCCCTTCTGGAAGCCCTTCAGCTTGGACTCCACGCTGTAGCGGAGAGACACGGGGAAGTCAGCGCCGCAGGAGGCCTTGATGGCCTTGACGATGTCGGTGGCGAAACGATAGCGGTTTTCAAAGGAGCCGCCGTACTCGTCGGTACGCTTGTTGAAGTATTCCATGGAGAACTGGTCCAGGAGGTAGCCCTCATGCACCGCGTGGACTTCCACGCCGTCCACGCCCGCTTCCTGGCAGAGCTTGGCGGTTTTGGCAAAGGCGTCGATGATCTTCTTGATGTCCTTGATGCTCATCTCGGGGCAGATGATCTCCTCGTCCCAGCGGCAGGGGGTCTCGCTGGGGCTGGCCAGCTGGAAGTCTGTGTCGATGATGGGCTTGAGGATGGCATGAGTGAGCTTATTTTTGTGGAGGGGAGCGATGTGGTCGGTGATGGCCCAGGAGCGGCCCATGCCGGCGGTCAGCTGGATGAAGAGCTTGGCACCGGTCTTGTGGAGTTCCTCGGTAAACTCCTTGAGATCTCGGAACATCTTCTTATTGGTGTAGAGCCAGCGGCCGAGAATGGTGTCGCGGACGGGGGCGATGCCGGGGATGATGAGGCCAACGTTGTTGCGGGCCCGCTCCAGGAAGAAGTTGGCGGCTTCCTTATCGAAGTGGCAGCCGGTGAACTCCATCCAGCCGAAGAGCGAGGTGCCGCCCATGGGGCAGAGGACGATGCGGTTCTTGATCTCCACATTGCCCACCTTCCAGGGGGTAAATAAGGCTTCGTACTTGGCATCCATAATACTATCTCTTCCCTTCTATATATGTATTTTATTGCTTACCGCTTATACAAAAGGATTATACTACAGTTCTCGTCATAAAGCTACCGGAAAATAGGCGATTGCAAAGAAACTGCGCCTGTGGTATCTTTATTCTTCGGGAAAGAGAGGCGAAAACTTTGAGAAAAATCGCGGTGTTTTTGAAAAATGAAGCGGTGCTGACCGTGGCTGCTCTCTGCGCAGCGCTGACCATGCTCCTTGTACCGCCGGACAAAGCCTATATTGGCTATATCGACTTTCGCGTGCTGGGACTGCTGTTCGCGCTGATGACGCTGGTGGAGGGCTTCCGCCGCTGCGGCGTCTTCCGCGCCCTCACCGCCGCCATGCTCCGCCGCTCCCTCAGCGGCCGGCTGCTGGGCCTGCTGTTGGTGGCCCTGCCCTTCTATTCCGCCATGCTGGTAACCAATGATGTGGCACTGTTGGTCTTTGTCCCCTTTACGCTGGGGCTGCTGGAGGATCTTAATTGCCGCAAGGCCGCCGTACCGCTGCTGGTGCTGCAGACCATCGCCGCCAATCTGGGCAGCATGGCCACCCCCGTGGGCAACCCACAGAATCTCTATCTCTACTCCCGCTATGAACTGGCTGCCGGGGACTTCTTCGCGGTGGTTCTGCCGCTGGCGGCGCTGAGCATGCTGGCGCTGGGCCTTCTCTCCCTCTTTGTACTGCCCAAAACGCTCCCACCCTATGCGTCGGAGGCGGCAGCGCTTTCAAAGCCCCGGGCGCTGACGGTCTATGCCCTGCTCTTTTTCGCGGCGCTGCTGAGCGTGTTCCGTGTCCTGCCCTGGGAGCTTCTCTGCCTCATGGTCATTCTGGCCGCGGCTGCACTGGACCGGGAGCTGCTGCGCCGGGCGGACTATGCCCTGCTCCTGACCTTTGTCTGTTTCTTCATCGTTTCCGGCAATTTGGGCCGGGTGGAGGCTGTGAAAGCCTTTGTCCAGAGTCTGCTGGATAAGAACACCCTGCTCACGGCTGTGCTGGTCAGTCAGGTGATCAGCAATGTCCCCGCCGCTGTTCTGCTCTCCGGCTTCACAGAGAACGTCGCAGCCCTCCTCGCCGGCGTCAACATCGGCGGGCTTGGCACGCCCATCGCCTCGCTGGCCAGCCTCATTACGCTGAAACTCTATCTCAGGGAGAGCGATGCCCAACCGGCGCGCTTCCTGCTGATTTTCACCGCAGCAAACATTCTCTTTTTAACCTTGCTTCTTATCTTTGCATAAAAAATGACCACCCGATGGGTGGTCATTTTTTATTGCTCAGAGCTTGATGGTGGCAAAGCCGTCACGGATGTCCAGCTTGGTGCCGAAGGGCTCGCAGAGCTCCTGCAGGTACTCCAGCACCGCGCGGTCCTTCAGGAGGCAGGGCCAGCCGCGGCGGGAGCGGGGTTCCGTCTGGTTGAGGGTGATGGGATAGAGCTGCACCTCGGTGATCTTGCCGTCCTCGGCGGTGAAGCCGGCCATGACGGCAAACCAGATGTTGGGCTGAGCTACATAGCCTCTGGTACCCTTCAGGCTGCGCTCATCCATGTAGGCGCCTACCTGCATATCGTGGGGCATACCCTTGTTCTCATAGGCATCCACGGGCTGCACAGAGACGGTCTCCGTCTGGAAGATGAAGTTACCCAGAGAGTAGAAGATGGGCTTGTCCTTGTAGATCTCAATGCCGCGGAGTTCATGGGGGCCATGGCCCACCACGGCGTCGGCGCCGGTGTCGATGCAGGCGCGGGAGAAGGTCTTGAGGAAGTCCGCAGGTACGCGGGTGTCCTCTCCGGCAAATTCATGGCCGTGGAAGCTGACCATCACATAGTCGGCCTGACGCTTCGCTTCTTCGATGGAGGCCAGAATGCGGTCCATGTCGCGCTTGAGAGGGCGGGTTTCCTGCCAGTTCTCCGTGTCGCACTGGAAGTTGAGACCGCCGAACCAGAGCTTGTCCTCGGGCAGGGGCAGGGAATAGCCGGTGCGGATGGAGTCGTTTTTCTCCGCGTTGAGGGCGGTAAGATCAGCAATCTTCTTCAGCGTGTCGAAGTATTCCCGCTCCACATGGAAAATCTTCTCATGACGAAGGGGGTTAAGCCCGGGGCGGCCCACCAGGGCGCGGCTCTGGTTGCCGGCCACGGCGCTGTCCTTGAAAGTGGAGCAGACGCAGATCACCGCAACGCGGGCGTTGGCGGTTTCCACATAGACGGGGGAAGATGCCTCCTCCAGATTGGCACCGCTGCCCGCAAAAAGGGCACCGGCCTCCCGGAGGTGCTTTATGGTGGCAAGGATGCCGCCATGGCTGTAGTCGTTGGTGTGGTTGGTGGCGGTGTTGAAGACGTTGAAGCCGAAGCGCTGCAGGTCATGGAACACTTCCGGCTCCGTCATGGCCCAGGTACCGCCGGAGGTAGCGGAGGCATAGCCCTCCTGCCGGTGGACGGTAATCTCCAGGTTATTGAAGCGCACATCGTGGGCCTTGATAACTTCGGATATCTCCGCAAAACCGGGGTAGCCGTTTTCGGGGATCCGGCGGGTGATGAAGGCATCGCCGGTGGTAATAAAGCTCGTCTTTTTACCCATAGTCTTACTTTCCTTACACGTTTTCAGTCTGGAACAGATCCAGGATCAAATCAAAGGCAACCTTCTGACTGGGGACGATGCTGCTGATAAGGACATACTCCTCCCGGGTGTGGGTGCCGAAGCCGATGTAGCAACCGGCGTTCATGGAGGGGATGCCGTAGGAGGTGGGGATGTTGCAGTCGGTGGAGGCAGAGGTGAGCCGGGGCTCCAGATCAAAGTAGGTCCGGATAGCGTCCATGGCCTTTTCGGCCATTTCCTGCAGCTTTTCCCGGTCCACGTCGCCCATGCAGGGCCGCTCGCCGGCCAGCTCCACATTCACGCCGATGCCCTTGCTGCGGTAATACTCGATGGCGGCCTTGAAGTGGCGGTCCATCTCGGCCAGAGAGTCCCGGCTGGTGGAGCGCATCTCAAAGAGCATCTCCGCCTGCTGGGCGATGGTGTTGACGGAGGTGCCGCCGGAGATAACGCCCACGTTGTAGGTGCTGGTGCCGGCTGCGGGCACCTTCATCTGGTAGAGACTGTCGATGAGGGAGGCCAGATAAACGATGGCGTTGCGGTTGCCGAAGGCACTGAAGGAGTGGCCGCCTTCGGTGCAAACCTCTACCCGGTAGCGCAGGGAACCCACCGTCTCGTTGCAGACCTTGCCATCCTTGCTGTCCAGAGACCAGAACTCCGTGAGCTTGTCGGCGTGGTCGGCCACGAACTGGCGGCAGCCAAAGAGGTTGCCGAGACCCTCCTCGCCGGAGTTGATCACCAGCATGACGCCGCCCTCTTTGGGCTGCAGCTTGTGCTCGGTGATATAGCGGGCGGCCATGAGCACATGGGTTACATGGACGGTGTTGTCGCCCACGCCGGGGCAATGGATCTCATCGCCCTGCTCCCAGAGGGGCAGGGGTTCCGTGTCGGGGAAGACCACGTCGCTGTGGGCCAGAAAGGCCTTGACGCTCTGGCCGGCTTCGCAGCGGCCAAAGGGGATAATCACGTTGCGGGCGCTGTCCTCATAGGCTTCCACGCCGTTCTTCTTCAGCCAGTCCAGGCAGAAGGCCACGCGCTTTTCCTCCTTGTGGGAGGGGGCGGGGATCTGGGCGATCTCCTTCAGGAGGGAGAGCGTTTCGGCCTCGTGGGCATCGATATAATCAAGAATGTTCTGAGAAAGACTCATGTTGTTACCTTCTTTCTCTCACTCGTCCATGAGGGTGCAGGCCACAAAGTGGTTGGGGGACACTTCCCGGAGGGGAATGTCGCAGCCGCGGCACTTGTCGCAGGCATACTCACAGCGGGGCGCGAAGCGGCAGCCGGGCTTGGGGTCGATGGGGTTCGAGACCTCGCCCTTGATAAGGGTAGGCTTGGCGCTGCGGGCGGAGAGCTTAGGCTTGGGAATGGCAGAGAGCAGGGCCTTGGTGTAGGGGTGGAGGGGATTGGCAAAGAGCTCGTCGGAGCTGGCCTTCTCCACGCACTGGCCCAGATACATGACCATGATGTCGTCGCTGATGTGCTTGACGACGCTCATGTCGTGGGTAACGAAGATGTAGGTAAGGTTCTTCTGATCCTTCAGATCCATGAGGATGTTGAGGATCTGGGCCTGAATGGAAACGTCCAGAGCGGAAACGGGCTCGTCGCAGACGATGAACTTGGGATCCAGAGCCAGCGCACGGGCGATACCGATACGCTGACGGCGGCCGCCGTCCAGCTCATGGGGGTAGGCATCCTTGAAGCGGGGAGCCAGACCCACGGTCTCCATCATACGGTCCACGATCTCGTCCATCTCGGCGCGGCTCTTGCAAAGGTGGTTAACCTTCAGGGGGTCGGCAATGAGTTCGGCCACGCTGAGGCGGCCATCCAGGCTGGAGTAGGGATCCTGAAAGATCATCTGCATATCCAGCCGGGCCTTGCGAAGCTGGGACTTGCTGAGGGCGGCAATGTCCACGCCGTCCAGAAACACCTCGCCGGCAGTGGGTTCCAGCAGCCGCAGCACGGTGCGGCCAAGAGTGCTCTTACCGCAGCCGCTCTCGCCCACCACGCCCAGGGTCTTACCCTTGGGAATGGTGAAGCTCACGTCGTCCACGGCGTGGAGCATGCCCTTATTGGTCTTGAAGTACTTTTTCAGGTTATTTACGACCAGCAGGTCTTTTTCGTTGCTCATCAGGCATCCCCCTTCTTTTCACAGTACAGGTGGCAGGCAACCTTGTGGGTACCCTTCTCCACCACGGCGGGAGACTGGGTCCGGCAGATATCCATGCAGTTGGGGCAGCGGGGATTGAACTTGCAGCCCTGGGGCAGGTCCGCCGGGTCAGGCATGAGGCCGTCGATGGGGCTCAGACGGGCGGTCTTAACCTCCAGATCCGGCAGGGAGCCAAAGAGACCCTTGGTGTAGGGATGCTGCATCTCGCCGGAGTAGATGTCCTCCACGGTGCCGCTCTCAATGATCTCGCCGGCATACATGATGGCCACGTTGTCGCACATCTGGGCCACGATGCCAAGGTCATGGGTGATGAGCATCATGGCGGTGCCCATCTTCTCGCGCAGCTCGTTGATCATGGCCAGCACCTGGGCCTGAATGGTCACGTCCAGAGCGGTGGTGGGTTCGTCGGCGATGATGAGGTCGGGCTCACAAACCAGAGCGATGGCGATCATCACGCGCTGCTTCATGCCGCCGGAGAGCTGATGGGGATAGTCGGTCTTTCTTTCCTTCTGGATGCCCACCAGCTCAAGGGTCTTGTCCACCTGTTCGTCGATCTGTTCCTTGCTGAGATTGTCCTTATTATGGAACTTCAGGGCCTCGGCGATCTGATCACCCACGCGCATGATGGGGTTCAGGGCGCTCATGGGATCCTGGAAGATGATGGAGATGCGCTCGCCGCGGATGCCGTGGCGCATGAATTCCTCCTGCTCTTTGAGAAGGTCCTTGCCATCGAAGATGACCTCGCCCTTCTTCACCTTGGCGGTGCGGTCAGGCAACAGGCGCATAATGGCATAGGCGGTGGTGGTCTTGCCGGCGCCGGTCTCACCCACGAGGCCGAGGGTCTCGCCCTTATTGAGGGAGAGGGAGATGCCGTTGACAGCGTGGATCTCGCTGGAGCGGGAGGTATAGATTACTTCCAGATCCTTGATCTCAAGCAGTTTTTCGTTACTCATCCTTTTCTCCTCCTCAGTCTCTCAGTCTGGGATCCATGGCATCGCGCAGGCCGTCGCCGATCAGGTTGAAGGCCAGAGCGACCAGCATGATGGCAAGACCCGGGAAGAGGATCGTATGGGGTGCGGTCTGCATGAACTCACGGGCCTCGCTGAGGAGAGCGCCCCACTCGGGGGTGGGAGGCTGCACGCCCAGACCGATGTAGGAGAGGCTGGAGACCTGCAGGGTGGTGGCGGAGAGGTTGATGGTGAAGTCCACGATGATGGGACCCATGGCGTTGGGCAGCACATGGCCAAAGATCAGCTGGTTGTCGCGGCTTCCGTAAGAGCGGGCCGCGTCAATATACTCCTGCCCCACCAGAGAGAGCATGACGGCGCGGCCGGAGCGGGCGGCACCGGGCACGCGGGCCACCATCATGGCGATGATGAGATTTGGCAGGGAGTTACCCAAAGCTGCCGCGATGGCCAGGGCCAGCAGCAGACTGGGGATGGCCTGGAACACGTCCAGAATACGCATGAGGACGTTGTCCAGCTTGGGATAGAAGGCAGCCAGGGCGCCGATGATGGAACCGATGACCTGGGCCAGAATGGAGGAGGCCACGGCAATGAGCATGGTGTACTTGGCGCCGTGGATCACGCGGGTGAAGATGTCGCGGCCATAGCCGTCGGTGCCGAAGATGTGTTCGGCGCTGGGGCCCTGCAGACGAACCTTGTAGTTGTTGTCCACACCGTTGGAGTAAGGAGAGATCTGCTCGGCAAAGACCATGCAGAAGATCAGCACCAGGATGATCACCACGCCGATGAGAGCGACCTTATTCTTACAGAAGCGATAGATCGTCTCCTGCGTACGGTTCATGTGTTCATTCTTTTTCGCTTTCATATCACTTCTTCCCCCCCTTGGAATATCTGGCTTTGATACGCGGATCGATGGAGGCGTGGATCAGGTCCACGGAAAGAAGGATCAGCGAGAAGATCATCGCCAGGAACACCGTACCGCCGGTGACGCTGGGGATGTCCTTACGCTTGACAGAGTTGATGATGAACTGGCCCAGGCCGTTGCAGCCAAAAACCGTCTCGGTAACCACCGCGCCACCCAACAGACCGCCGATGTAAACGCCGATGGAGTTGATAACCGGCAGGCAGACATTGTTGAAGGCGTGCTTCCAGATGACAAGGCGCTCAGGCACACCCTTGGCGCGGGCGGTACGCACATAGTCCTGACGAACGGCCTCCAGCATATAGGAACGGGTGGAACGGAGGATACGGGCGGAGTAGGGAATGCCCAGGGTCACGATGGGCAGCACAAAGTGCTTCCAGGAGCCGACGCCGCTGGCAGGAAGCCAGTGAAGCTTCATGGCAAAAAGCGTGGCCAGCAGCATGCCCAGCCAGAATACCGGGATCGCCGCGCAGAGCATGGCGGTGACACGGGCGAAATAGTCCAGGGCGGAATACTGCTTGACCGCGGAGATAACACCCAGCGTAACGCCCACAAGACTGGCGAAGGCGATGGAGCCGAATGCAATAATCAGAGTAATGGGGACACGCTCGAGAAGGGTGCCCAGCACGGGACGGGAGGTAAGCCAGGAGGTGCCGAAGTCAAATTTGGTGATGAGGTTCACCATGTAGTCAAAAAAGCGGACCAGGAAGGGCCGGTCCAGATTGAATTTCTCGTTGAACGCCTGAATCTCTTCAAAGGTCGCGTTGTCAGCCAGCATCATACGGGCGGGATCGCCGGGAGACATTTCCATGATGCTGAACACCACGAAGGCAACGCCGAGGAGAACGAAGATCATCATGGCAAGACGCTTGAGTATGTATCTGCTCATAACTGCTCCTCTCTGCGAGTACAAATAAAAAGGGGAGGGGTCGGCAGAGCGCTGCCGGCCCCTCCGTCATTTGCTCAGAGTTTCTTTATGGGGACGTTTTCGGCTCAGTTCCAGGCCATGTCGTAGACGAAGTAACCGCCGGTGAAGATGTTCTCAGCGGTGAGAGCGCCGGCATAGGCGTAGGGAGTAGCCTTATGGAAGGTGTAGAGGAAGTACATCTCGTCGTTGAGCTCGCGGATGATTTCCAGATAGACAGCGCGGCGCTCGTCCTGATCCATGGTGACCATGGCCTTCTTCATGAGCTCCTCGAGTTCCTGGTTGTTGATGTTCAGGTCGGTGGTGTTGCCGGCGGCCTTGTCCTCGTCGGTGACGGCACGGACCCAGCGGTAAAGGTCGTTGCCCTCGATGACGACGCTGGCACCGGTGGTAGCCAGCTGGTAGTCGCCCTCAGCACGGCGGGAGCGGCAGGCAGCGGAGTCGGCCAGCTCGATGGCCACGGTGACGCCGATGTCCTTCATGTTGTCCTGGAAGACGGTGGACATCTTCTCCCAGTAGGAGCCGTTGATGCAGAGGATGGAGCCGATGTCAACGCCGTCGGGGTAACCGGCCTCAGCCAGCAGCTCCTTGGCCTTCTCGGGGTTGTACTCGTAGGTGGGAACGCCGGCAGCCTCCAGCTCCTCGCTGGTGTAGCCGCCGAAGACGGTGTTGGGGTTGTAGACGGAGTTGGCGGTTTCGGCAATGCCGTCATAGGCCACGTAGACCATGGCTTCGCGGTCCATACCGTAGGCGATGGCCTGACGGACCAGCTTGTTGGAGAGGACGTCGTCGTTGTTGGTGTTCACCAGGAAGAAGCTGCAGTGGGTGGTGGGGGAGAGATAGGTGTTGTAGTCGGGGTTGGCGCTGATGCCGGCCCAGGCAGCGGTGGGAACGGTGATGAAGTCCAGATCGCCGGCCTCAAAGGCGATGGCGGTGGAGTTGTTGTCCAGCAGGATCTGATAGTTGATGGTCTTGATGGCGGCCTCGCCACGGTAGTACTCGGGGAAGGCTTCCATGACGATGGTGGTGTCGGGGCTGTAAGAGGTGATCACGTAGGGACCGGTGCCCATGGGAACCCACTCAACGCCCAGAGTACCGGCGGCCTCGGCAGCCAGGAACTCCTCCTTGGAGAGGATGGCGCAGTTGGTGCAGAGGGCGGCGAAGAAGCTGGCGCTGGGCTCGGTGGTGGTGATCTCGACGGTTTTGTCGTCCACGGCCACGGCATCGGCGAAGACGGCCACGGTGCTTCTTCTGGTGACGTACTCACCGTCGCGGGCCATGAAGCAAAGGCTCCAGGCCACGTCCTCGGCGGTGACGTCCTTGCCGTTGTGGAACTTGACGCCGTCGTTGAGGGTCACGGTGTACTTGGTGCCGGTCTCATCCACGCTGAACTCCTTGCAGACGCGGGGCAGGAACTCACCGGCATCGGTGTAGAAGAACATGCCTTCGTAGGTCTGGTAGTGGATCTGGTAGTCGATGAGGGAGTTGGTGGCATAGGGGTTCAGGGTCTCAGCGACCTGGTTCAGGGCCAGGTTGATGTCGGTGCGGCCGCTCTCGGCAGCAGCGGGGGCATCGGTCTTGGTCTCGGTGGTCTGGCCGCCCGCAGCGGGGGCGGTGGTCTCGGCGGCACCGCCGCAGCCAACCAGCAGAATCATTACAAGAGCAAGCACGAGGGAAGTAAGCTTCTTCATGTTTTTTCCTCCTATTGTTTTTCTCTGGCTAAAAAGGGCTGTAACTCAGCCATTTTGTCACTTTATCCTATCCTTGACACCCCAAATTGTCCATGCTATATTTTGGATAACTGTAATCTGAACGGCGAGGAACGGAGGGAGTCTTTGTGAAAATCTCACAACTGGAATATATATTGGCCGTGGAGCAGTGCGGCTCCATCAACCTGGCCGCCAACAAGCTCTTTGTCTCCCAGTCTCTGATTTCCTCTGCCATTATCCAGCTGGAGGAAGAACTGGGCCAGCCCCTCTTTATCCGTTCCAACAAGGGCATTGCCCTGACCTCCTTCGGCCGGGAGTTCCTCCCTTATGCCCGCTCCGTCATCGACCAGATCGATCAGATGAAGACTCTGGGTCAGAAAAAATCGTCCAGCCGTTCACTGACGGTATGCAACAACAGCTTCCGCTTCGCCGCCCAGATTGCCGCACAGCTTTATAACCGCTATGAAGCCAAGGAGCGCATCAGTCTTTCCCTGATGGACTGCTCCCGGCAGGAATGCATTGACCGGGTCTCCAACCACATGGCCGAGCTGGCCGTGGGCCGCATCTGGAGTTTCCAGCAGAGCATTCTTTCCCGGCAGCTCAGCAGCAAGGATGTGCGCTTTCATCCGCTGGTGGTGGTGCCGGTGGCTGTGGCCGTGGGTAAAAACAACCCCCTTTACCATTATGAGGGCAGTTCCATCCCCGTCTCCACCCTCCAGCAATACACCCCGATCATCTTTGACCATACCATGTATAACCCCATCTCCAACATCTATGACCAGCTGCCGGAGCTTCGTATCCACAACCATATCACCATTTCCAGCGTGGACGTCTGCCGCAGCATTCTGGACGAAACCAACACCTATCTCCTGGTTTCCAAGTTCTCCTCCCCGGCGAAGATGGAGGACAACTGGCCCGGCTGCCGCATCCTCGATCTTGCCGACTGCAGCCACACCGCCCAGATCGGCTGGTTCAAGCATAAGCACGTGGAACTCTCCCCCCTGGCGCAGGAATACGTGGATCTTCTGAGTGAGTATCTGCAAAGCTGATAGCCATTATCTTTTTGGCAGATAGCTATGGGGCCCATTTTGGGATTTTTGTCAAAAAAAGCAATAAGGCCAATGCGTACTTGCACGCATTGGCCTTATTCATATTCTGCCTTTTTCCGTTTTTTCTATAAGATAATCCCGAAAAGCCGCCGCAGCGGCATCCGGCGGGGCATTTTTCCCCCAGCAAAGGTAGATCGTCCGGCTGCAGTCCTCCTGCAGGGGAACAAAAATGGCATTTTCGCTGCATAGCTTTTTCCAGCTTTCGGGAAAGAGCGATACGCCGCCTCCGCCGGCCACCAGCGAAAACATGGTGCCGAGATCATGGCAGACGCATTCCACCCGGGGCGTAAAGCCCGCATCCGTGCAGCAATGCTCCACCGCCCGCTGCACTTCCCCCTTTTCATATATAAGGAAGGGCTCGTCGCAAAGCTCCCGCAGGGAGACGCTCTCCCGGGCGGCAAGGGGATGGCTCCGGGGCAGCGCCGCCATAAAGCGTTCCCGGAGAAGAAAGCGCGTTTCCGTATCCGAGCGCACCGGCGGCTCCGTGGTCACCAGCAGGGAAACCGAAAGAAAGGGGTCGCGGCTGTAGTCATTGATGAGCAGCTCCGGCACCGACACAAAGCGTATCTCTGTGCCGGGATGGCTCTGACGAAAGCGCAGAAAGTGATCGGCAATGAGATAGGGTACCGGATTGGACTGGACAACGATCTCACCCCGGAGTTCCCCGGAGCCCAGTCGACGGCAAAGCTCCTCCCGCTCCCGCAGGGCGCGTCTGGCATAGTCCAGAAAAACCTCCCCCGGCTCCGTTAATTCCAGCCCTGCCGGCCGGCGGCGGAAAAAGGACACGCCAAACTCCCCCTCCAGCTTCCGCAGAGTCTGACTCAGAGCCGACTGGGAGATATGCAGACTCTCGGCCGCTTTCGTAACGCCGCCCCGGGCAGCCACCTCCACAAAATACTCCAGCTGCAGAAAATTCATGGCTCCTCCATTAGCGTTTGCTTATACCTCACGTTAGTGATTATATATTTTACAGCAGCCAAATGCAAGTGCTATGATGGTCCCAAAATCACCGGGAGGTAATTTATTATGACGGATCACAAAATTCTTTATCTCAGCGAGCAGGATATTCTGGATCTGAAGCTGGAGTGGGAGGAAATTTTCTCCACCGCCAGACGCGCCCTCATCGAACACGGCAACAAAACCGTGGAAAACCCGCCCAAGCCCGGCGTCCATAAGTTCTCCAACTCCTTCATCCACGCCATGCCCGCCTACCTGAAGGAGGCCGACATCATGGGCATCAAGTGGGTGGCCGGCTACCCCTCCAACCGCGAAAAGGGTCTGCAGGTGACCACCGGTCTCCAGATCCTCAACGACCCCAACACCGGCTTCCCCCTCTGCATCATGAACGCCACCTGGACCACCATGGTCCGCACCGCCGCCGTCACCGCCGTGGCCGCTCCCCTCTGCGCCCGCGCCGACAGTGAGGTGCTGGGTGTTGTGGGTGCCGGCGTGCAGGGCACCATCAACACCGAGGTTCTCTGCCTCACCATTCCTTCCATTAAGAAGATCAAGGTCTACGACATCTTCCCTGCCGCCTCCGAGCGCTTCAAGGCCGTCATCGAAGAGAAGACCGGGCTGAGCGTGGAAGTCGTGGCCGACGCGGAAACCGCCGTGCGTGACAGCGACATTGTGGTCACCGCCACCCAGAAACTGCCCGAGCCCTTCCTGAAGAAGGAGTGGCTCAAGCCCGGCTACCTGGGCATTCCTCTGGATGTCAGCCGGGCCTGGAGCATTGATGCCCTCTTTGCCGCCGATAAGTTCATCAACGACGATCTGGCCCAGGCCCGTCTCTACGAGGCCGACGGTGCCTTCCCCGCCGGCATCCCCACTCTCTACTGCCACACCGGTGAGCTCCTCAACGGCAGCTTCCCCGGCCGCACCAGCGACAGCGAGGACATCATCCTCATGAACATCGGCCTCGGCATCTACGACATCTCTCTCGGCCACTACATCTACGAGAAGGCCAAAGCTGCCGGCAAGGGCGTATACGTTAACTTCTGATACACGCAAAATGACCACCCGATGGGTGGTCATTTTCTGTTATGTGTCCTCCCAGGCGCAGAGCACCAGAATACCCAGGCAGCGCTGCCAGATCTCCGGAAGCTGGGAGAGGGGCAGCGGATTTTCCCCCAGTCCGGCCTCAATGGTATAGCCGGGCCGGTTGAAGCGCTCGATAAACCAGTCCTTGTACCCGGCAAAGCCCGAGGCATAGGGCGTCTCCTCGTAAGCGTAGCCGCTGGCCGCGCTGAATTTTTCCGCCAGCGCCCGGCTCCCGGCGGGTTCATAGTCCAGATACTTCCAGTAGATCACCTCGCCCTGGGTATGCCAGGCGAGGATACGCGCCGGGTCAAAGGCAAGGCTCTGATGATAGAGCGCCCGGCTCTCCGGGGCGGACAGAGGTGCTTCGCCCACATAGTCCCGGGGCCCCGGCTGGGTGTAACCCTGAGCAAACTTGATCTCCCGGGCCTGCTCCCAGCCGGCAGGGTACTGGAGATTGAGATCCACACCCCGGATGTTGGCCTTCCAGCCCGACGGGAAGGGGATGGCGGGGTAGGCAGCGGCCAGTCCTGCCGCATCCTGCACGATGGCAGCGTCCTCTATGGCACCGGTCACCAGATCCACTCCGTCGGGATTTACCAGCGGTGCAAGCTCAATGGTCGCCCGCGCCCAGAGAGCAGACGCTTCCACCCCATAGATGCCCTCATCGGCCGCCCGGGCTGCGCAAAGGGCCTCGGCAAAACGAAGCAGCAGCGCAGCCGTGATCCACTCGTTGCCATGGTGGGCCGCGCTGTAAAACACCCGGCGCGCCCCGGTCCCCCAGCGCAGCCCCCACAGAGGCCGTCCCAGCACGCTCTCTCCCCAGCGAAAACCTGTCAGAAAGGGATAGCGGGCCGTGAGGCCCTCCACGCAGTAGGCACAGAGTTCATGGCTCATGGGTACATCCTCGGGCACCACCGGAAAGGGCAGCGGCACCACAAGCGTTTGCCCGGAACGCAGCGCATAGGGATCCAGTCCGGGATTGGCCGTTTCCAGAGCCTGAAGGGGGCTTCGATACAGCTGGGCAATGCGCCAGAGGGTTTCTCCGCTGCGAACGCTGTGGCGGAGATAACCCGTGTACCAGGGCCGCAGGGCCGCCCGGGTTCGTTCCCCGGCCAGACCATCGGCAGGGAGCGCCTCCCGACGCTGAAAGGCGCGCAGCGCCGCCTGGGTCCGGAGACCGAAAAGGCCGTCGACGTTCCCCGGGTCAAACCCGGCACGCTGCAGCCCCTTTTGCAGCAGACTCACCCGGGCGCCGCTGTCACCATATTGCAAAATTTTCACCAAAAATTCCCTCCGCCCTCTTTTTCGCCCATTGGTCAAATTTTTCTCGGTTGATTTGCCCGTCGACTGCCATAATGATAAAGCGCAAATCAAACGGGGGGATATAACCATATGAAATATGCTAAAAAATTATGCCTGGCCGTTCTGCTGGTTCTCTTCATAAGCACGGCCCCAGGCGCTCAGGCTTTGGGCGCAGGGGACATGCTCTCGCCGGTGGGCCGGGCCGTGGCCATTGAGCTGGAAACCGAGGGTGTGCTGGTGGCCGGACTCGCCACCGTGGAAACCGAAGGCGGCTGTGTCAGCCCCGCCGGGGAGGCCGGCCTTCTGCCCGGCGACCGGATTTTCGCCGTAAACGGGCAAAACATTGCGGGCAGCGACGACTTCATAAACGCGGTACGCGCCGCGGGCAGCGCGCCCGTAAGCCTCCGCACCGAGCGAAACGGCAAAGAAATCGATCTGGTCGTAACGCCCGCCAGAGGTCTTGACGGGACGTGCTATCTGGGGCTCTGGCTGCGCAGCAGCATCTCCGGCATCGGCACCGTCACCTTTCACGATCCGGCCAGCGGCCTCTTCGGTGCCCTGGGCCACGGGGTTTGTGCCGGGGAAAACGGCGGCAGCCTTCTGCCGGTGAAAAGCGGAGCCATCGGCTCGGCCTCTGTGGCCGAGGTGGTACGCGGCCAAAAGGGAGTCCCCGGGGAGCTGGTGGGTGTACCGGAGGATGGCGCAAGCATTGGCCGCGTAGATGTCAACACCAACGCCGGCATCTTTGGCACAGCCTCCGCTCTGCAGGGTTACCAGACCATGCCTGTGGCGGCCGCGGACGAAGTTGTACCCGGTGAAGCGCTTATTCTCTCCACGGTCAGCGGGAATACGCCTCAGACCTATCGGGTGCAGATCACCCGGGTGGACCGGAGCGGGGAAGACCTCCGGCAGATCTGCCTGCAGGTGACCGATCCCCACCTGCTCGGCCTCACCGGCGGCATTGTACAGGGTATGAGCGGCAGCCCCATTATCCAGAACGGAAAACTGGTCGGCGCGGTGACTCATGTGCTGGTGGAGGAACCCACCCGCGGTTACGGAATACTCATGGAGAGCATGCTGGCCGCCGCGGCATAAAAGTTGACAGGGGCTTTATGCCCCTGTTATAATTTTATCCAATCCCGCGCATACGGGATAAATTCTTTAAAGGAGATTGCTTTTTGAGAAAGACAATCCGGACTGTGGAGATTGTGGGCTGACCGGGAGGTTTGCGCAATACAATCTCACACAAACCTCCCAGCATTGCGGTCAACAATCATCAGGAGGAAAAACAATGAACAAAAATGACTACATCATCCGTTTGGAGAGAAACGACGAATACCGTGAAGTGGAAAACCTTGTACGGGAGGCTTTCTGGAACGTTTACCGCCCGGGCTGTCTGGAGCATTATGTGCTGCACCGGCTGCGGGAGGATCCCGCCTTTGTATCAGAGCTGGACTTTGTCATGGAACAGGACGGAGAGCTGATCGGCCAGAATATGTTTATGCGCGCGGCCATCCGCGCCGATGACGGCCGGGAAATCCCCATTCTGTGCATGGGTCCCATCTGCATTCGGAAGGACCTGCAGCGCCAGGGCTACGGCAAAGCATTGCTGGACTATTCCCTGGAAAAGGCCACCGAGATGGGCTTTGGGGCGCTTTGTTTTGAAGGAAACATGGATTTCTACGGCAGGAGCGGCTTCACCTATGGCCGGGAGTTTGGCCTTCGTTACCACGACCTGCCGGAGGGCACAGACGACTCTTTCTTCCTCTGCCGGGAACTGATTCCGGGCTATCTCAACGGCATCACCGGCATCTACGGCCCGCCGCAGGGGTATTTTGTGGACGAGGGAGAGGCCGAGGCGTTTGACCGCGCGTTCCCGCCCAAAGCAAAGGAAAAACTTCCGGGGCAGTTTTTCTGAAAAACGGACAAAAGAGGTGCCGTATCGTTTGATACGGCACCTCGAACGCTTTAAGGAACTCTGCCCATTTTTACAACCATGATATCATCGACCCAGCGGATGCAGTCCCCGTTCGGGAAGAAAGGCATTTCCTGAACCCGCTCGTCGTTTTTCAGCCTCTCATGCTCCTCATCGGAGCAAAGGCGCACAGGATAGTTAAGCACATAGTCAAAGTATGCCCGGTAGGGGTTGAAATAATAATGGGAGGAATCCGCCGCTATGGCATCACCATACTGCAAACCGACAATGCTGTGGAGTTTCTCCATGCCGGGTGTCGTATCGCCGCAAGCGTAAACCCCAACGAAGGCCACCGTGGTTTCCCCCGGCACATAGCCTTCTTCCCTCTCCATCATGGCCACAGCACGGGTCATGAAACTCAGGGCAGCATCCGCATCCCTTTCCTTTTTTATATAAGCCGTATTGGCAAGAATAACATTCTGCCAAAGCAGACCCAACACCAGCACACAGGAAATCCAGCTCTGCCACTCACTTCTTCGTCCCGGCAGCATGTCCTCATCGCACAGCCGGAAGGCAAAAAGCAGAAGGAACACGTAGAAGAACCATACGGCATAGAGCATCAGTTCATGGATATGCTCGCCGTTTGTCAAAAGGTAAATAAAGCCCATGGCCAGCGGCGTCAGGCCTACCAGCAGTACGATCAGAATGGTGCGAACGCTTTCGTACTTTTTCCGCCTGATTACCACCAGCGCACATATGCCCAGCATAACAGAAAGCAGGAAGAACAGAATTTTATAAACTTCTTTGTACACCGGGTGGAAAAACGTAACAATCGACTCCGCCGGCGTGCGAATGAGCAGCCACGGAAGATTCTTCCATATATCCTCAAAAGATATAAGAACACTTGTGCGTTCCGCCTGTGTGACGCCCGTCACTCTGTAAACGACGAGCCCTGCAACATAGTAAAGAAACAGCGCCAGCAGAAGCATGGCGAACCCCCGCAGGCCATGCATCAATACGTCCTTCACTTCCCGTCCGGCGAAAAGCTCCATCACGGATTTCCACAAAATCAGCGTAACCGCAACGGCAACATAGGATTGGTAGATTCCTACGGAAACCACCAGGCAGAGCGTCCCTGCCAGATAGGCGGGCATGCCCCGATCTCGGTTCCAGAGATACGCCGCCATTACCGACAGCAGGAGGGAAAGCGCATTAAAATCAAATTCATATATAAAATTGGCTATCTGCGCAATGTAGGTAATGTTTGTACTCATCACACCGGCGATCAGGAAAGTCAGAAAGCGGGAGCGCACATCGAAAAAAGCCGTAACAAGGTATACGGCCAAGCCGGTCCAGAACAGCCCCAGACAGCCGATCACCCAGGGAAGGGACAACTCGTTTCGGAAAAGAGCCCGGTAAAGGGGCACAAAGAAACGCCCCAGTTCTATTTTCCACCGTTCTTCCACCACCGTGGCCGCGAAGGCATTCAGTCCGTCATGGGAAAGACTGCTGTGAAAAAAGCCATAGGCATGGGTCAGGAACCCCCAGAAAAAGGTCACTGTCAGACAAAAGAGCAGCGCATCCTTTATACCAAGAAACGCCGCTTTTTGCTGACAGAGATATTGTTCCGGTGAAAAACGTTTATTCATTGTCATCTCCCGTTTCCTCATCAGAGTGTTATAAATATATTTTGATGAAGGAGAAAAGTCAAGGAATAGTTTCCTGTCGGCTTTCTTCTGTGCTATAATGAAATGAACATGTACACAAAAAGGAGCCGTCACCTATGAAAATAGCCGTCATCAACGGAAGCCCCAAGGGCAAATACAGCATTACTCTCCAGACCGTTCTCTATCTCCAGAGGAAATTCCCCGAACACGAATTTTCCGTCCTCCACGCATCGCAGAAGATCAAAGCGCTGGAAAAGGACTTTTCCGAGGCCCGCGCCCTTCTCGCCTCCGCCGACGCCGTTCTCTTTTCCTATCCGGTCTACACCTTCCTCTGCCCTTCTCAGCTCCACCGCTTTATTGAACTGCTGAAAGCCGACGGGCTGGACATCTCCGGCAAGTATGCCACCCAGATCAGCACCTCCAAGCACTTCTACGACGTCACCGCTCACCGCTACATCGAGGAAAACGCCGCCGATCTGGGTCTCCTCTACATCCGCGGACTCTCGGCGGATATGGAGGATCTCCTGACGGACGAAGGCAAGCACGATGCGGAGAAGTTCTTTGAGCGTTTCCTTTTCTCGGCGGAAAACGGCATCTATGACGCGGGCAAAAAAGCCGCCGACTTCACTCCCATCCGCGCCGCAGCTGCCGAAGCGTCTCCCAAAAAGAGCGGCCGGGACATCGTCATCCTCACCGACGATACCAACCCCGAGTCCAATCTCAGCCGGATGACGGAGCGCTTCCGCGCCCGCTTCCCCTATGAAACCCGCACCGTGAACCTTGCGGAGTACCCTCTGCAGGGCGGCTGCCTTGGGTGTTTTCGCTGCGCGGTGTCGGAAAAGTGCGTATACAAGGACGGCTTCGACCGCTTCCTCCGGGAAAAGATCCAGACAGCGGATGCCATTGTCTATGCCTTTACCGTTTCCGACCATTCCATGGGCGCCCGCTTCAAGATGTACGACGACCGCAACTTCTGCAACGGCCACCGCACCGTCACCGTGGGTATGCCCGTGGCTTACCTCTGCTCCGGGCCTTACAGCACCGAGAGCAACCTCCGGGACGTGATCGAAGCCCGGGCGGAGACCGGCGGCAACTTCCTCTGCGGCGTGGCCACCGACGAACGAAACCCCGATGCCGCCGTGGATACGCTGGCAAAGAGTCTCGCCTTTGCGCTGGAAACCGGCCACACAGCCCCGCAGAACTTCTGGGGTGTGGGCGGCATGAAGATCTTCCGGGATCTTATCTGGCAAATGCGCGGCATGATGCGGGCCGACCATAAGTTCTATAAAAAGCAGGGCATCTACGACTTCCCCCAGAAAAAGTTTTTCTCCAGTCTGAAGATGTACGGCGTGGGTCTTCTGCTCTCCAACGAAAAGATCCTCAGCAAAATGGGCAATAAAATGAACGAGGGTATGCTGATGCCCTATAAAAAGATGTTTGACGAAATGGACAGGAAAGGATGACAACCATGCGTATCCGTGTTCTTGCGCTGCTGCTGACGGTGCTGCTGCTTTGCGGCTGCGGCGGCGCGGCTCCCGCACCTACCCCCGCACCCACTCCTGCACCCAGCGCCGAACCTGCGGCGGAGCCGACAGCAGAACCCACGCCCGAGCCGACTCCGGAGCCTACGCCGGAACCCGCACCCGAGCCGACCCCCGAACCCACACCCGAGCCGACCCCCGAACCCACAGCGGAACCCACGGCGGAACCCATTGGGGTGGAGACCTACACCACGAAACTGGCGGGAAACGTGCCCATCTATGACGGCCCCGGCTACGACTGCCGCTATGTGACCGTGGTGGGGCAGGACGGCGTTTATACCATCGTGGAAGAGGCGCTCGACGCTTACGGCGGCCTTTGGGGAAAACTCAAGTCCGGTATCGGCTGGGTGAATCTCAGCGATGAGCCCGCCGACAGCATTCCCTATCCCCTCTTTACTGCCGATTTCGCCTTTCCGGAGCTTTTGGCAAGCGGCGATTTCGCCCGCTGCAACGTGGATGACGGGGAATACAGCATCAAGCTGATGATCCTGCCCCATGAGACTCTCCGGGATGTGCGCTTTGAGAGGCTGGTTTGGGAAGAAGCGGGCTACCGGGTGGATTGCACCTATGACACATTCCCGGAACTCAGCGCCGCCTGGCCGCTGGTGGCGGACGTGGTGTTTTACGGGGATATGACCACCTATGGTCTGTCCTTTACGGATGAGTACGGCGCGGAGCGTCACTTTGCCATCAGCATAAGCGGCAGGGACGGCTCCATTGTTTCTACGGAATACAAATAAAAAACGGAGGCATAAGCCTCCGTTTTTTCAGCCCCTTATCAGCGTGACAAGGTTCCAGACAAAGAACCCCGCCGGCAAAGCCATCATAACCCAGTTGATGATCCGTGTGCCCCGATCCTCGCTGCTGCGGATGCAATAGACAAGATAGACGATCCACAAAGCGCAGGCCAGCAGCGTCAGCAGGGGAAAGCCGATGACCACCGCCAGCACAAACAGTATGCTGAGCCAATTGCGCATCTTCTCCCGCTTCCAGTGTTCCCGAATGGCAGCCTTGCTTTCTTCATCCATGAATATCACCTCTTTTATATTTTTCACATAATCGACTGGCCGTTCATGAAGTTATAGTAAAACCATGCGCAGCAGACACTCTCGCAGGCGATGAGCGCATACCACGCCCATTTATGCCGGAAGCGTGCCGCGCTGAGGTAGAGGGTATGGCAGCCAAACATATAACGGCAGCCGCTGATAAGCCAGCTGGCCAGATAGCACATACCCAGATACCCGCCGCCGTAGACCACCTGTTCCGTGGAAAGCCCCCGCCAAAGCCCCGCAAAAAGAAGGGCCGCGGCGATGAAGTAGAGGAAAAGCTGGGGCAGGTAAATGATCTTGCCAAGCCACGGATAGCCAAGGTTCATCTCCCACTGCTGGGCGACCGTTTTCCCCAGCCACTGGGTGTGCTGCCACCAGGGGCGGATGCTCTCATAGTAGCGGAAAGCGAAGAAATCCCCGGTGTGGAGGTAGTTCAGCAGGAGATACAGGCCCCAGCCCGCCGGGATGGCGAGGATGGCGAGCATACCGCGCCGAAAGCCGCTCTTACGCCACTCCTTCCAGACGGCATAGACAAAGGCCGGCAGAAGGGCTATGCCCTGCACCCGGCAGAGAATACAGAAGAAGCCCCACACCCCCGCTCCCCCGAAGCGCCGACGGCTGAGGGCGTAGAGACAGCCCAGAGACAGACAGAGAAAAAGCCCCTCCGTAAAGACACCCAGCGCAAAAAACGCCTGCGGATAAAGCCAAAAGGTCCAAAGCGCCCGCCACGGGTGCTTCGTCTCTCCGGCGGCCAGCTTCCAGAGCAGATAGGACGCGGCGCAGAAGGCACTCTGCGAGATCAGGAACCCTGCCAGTGCAAAGTTCCCGCCCAATACTCTCCCCAGCAGCCCCATCAAAAAGGGGTAAAGGGGATAGAACACGATGAGGTTTATTTTCTCCCCCGCCGTGGCATATCCGTTTTCTGCCAACCAGAGATAGTGGGGCGCATCCCCGGCCACGGTGAAGCGCTCATAAAAAAGGGAAAAAAAGCCATCGCCCTTCCATTCCTGCGCCAACCACGCCAGAAAGCAAAGCCCCCATAAAACGGCGAGACCGCCGAAAGCCGCCGCCCATGGTTCCCATGGACGGTGCTTTTTTGTCCGTTGGGGCCGTTCCACCGGGAGAAAACGGGGCATTTTCGCGCCGCAGAGATCCCTCAGCGCCATCAGGGAAAGCAGCACCATGAGGGTAAGCATCACGGCGCTGCTGCTGAGATTTAAAAAGAGCTTCATGCTTCGATGAGTTTTTTGGTCTCGTACTCGGCGCGGGCGTAGATCTCCTCGGCGCTCTCGTCCAGATAATACTCGCCCTGTTCGTAGAGAATACGACCGGCGATCATGGTGAGCGCCACGTTGGACTTGCTGCCGCTGTAGACGAGGTTCTTGGGGATGTTGTGGATGGGACGCATGTTTGGCTGGTTCAGGTCGATGACGATGAGGTCGGCCTGCTTGCCCACGGCGAGCCCCGCGCACTCGGGAAGGCCCATGGCCAGCGCGCCGCCCTTGCAGGCCATTTCCAGAATGGCCAGAGGATCCATGGCGGCGGCATCCCGGCAGCGGAGCTTCTGCAGTACGGAGGCCAGATACATCTCCCGGAACATATCCAGGGCATTGTTGGAGGAGGGACCATCGGTGCCAAGGGCCAGATTCAGGCCCTTATCCAGCATGGTGCTGAGAGGGGCCACGCCGCTGGCCAGCTTTGCGTTGGAGGCCGGGCAGCTTACCGCCCAGAGGCCGCGGCGCTTGAAGATCTCCATGTCGTTCTCGTCCAGCCAGACGCAGTGGAAGCCGCCGCCGCCGTATTCAAAGAGACCTTCCCGCTCGAAAAGGGCCGTGGGGGAGCAGCCGTGGCGCTCGATGCACTCGCGCGTTTCGCTCTCCGTCTCGCTGTTGTGAGTGTAGAAGGGGGCCTTGTAAGCGTCCACCAGCGTCTTGATGTAGCGCAGCAGCTCTACGTTGGCGGTGTACTCCGCGTGGATGCCCAGCCGGTAGCCGATGAGGGGGTGGATGCCGTTGTACTTTTCAAAGTCCCGTTCCGCCTCGGTCCAGTCGCTGTCAAACTTGGCCTTGGCCCCGCACATGACGCTGCGGAAGCCGCTGTCGATGCAGGCCTGCACGTAGTGATCCCGCTGATAGTACATATCAAAGGCCGCCGTGACGCCGCCGGAGAGGTACTCCAGATTGGCAAGCTTTGTAAAGGCATAGACCGCGTCGGGGGTGAGCTTGGCCTCCAGCGGGAAGATCTTGTTGAACAGCCAGTCCTGCAGGGGCAGGTCGTCGGCATAGGAACGAACAAAGGTCATGGCGGAGTGGGTGTGGGCATTCTTGAAGCCGGGGAGCAGCAGATTGCCTTTGAGGTCGATCTCCCGCTCAAAAGCGGGTTTTTCCGCGGGGGTGGAGCCAATGTAGCTTACCTTGTCGCCGTCGGTCCAGAGTTCGCCCTCGATCATCTCCCGGTCGGTGGAGAGGGGCAGGATGCGGGCATTGTAAAAACGGATCATGCTTCTTCCTCCTTATTCGTGCATGGCCGCCACGCTGTCCCAGAGAAGGGACTGGAAGCGGGGAGCGGCGGCATTGGCGGCTTCAATGACCTCCTCGCCGGAAAGGGGCGTGGGAGAGATGCCGGCGGCCTTGTTGGCAATGCAGCTCACCGCACAGACGCGCAGCCCGCAGTGACGGGCGGCCATGGCCTCCACCACCGTGGACATGCCCACCGCGTCGGCACCCAGTCTGCCCAGCATACGGATGTCCGCCGGGGTCTCAAAGCTGGGACCGCTGTACTGGACGTAGACTCCTTCCTTCAGGTCGATGCCGTTCTTCTCGGCAGCAGCGCGAAGGACGGCACGCAGGGACTTATCGTAGACTTCGCTCATGTCCGGGAAGCGGACACCCAGCTCATCGATGTTCTCGCCGATGAGGGGGTTGGGGATAAAAAAGCCGATGTGGTCGGTGAGCATCATGAGATCCCCGGCGTCCAGATCGGAGCGGATACCACCGGAGGCGTTGGTGAGGAAGAACACCTTCGCACCCATGAGCTTCAGAAGTCGGGCGGGCATGGCCACGTCCGCACCGGTGTAGCCCTCGTACATATGCACGCGGCCCTGCATCACGGCTACGGGGGTTTTCTCCACATAGCCAAAGAGGAAGCGGCCCGCGTGACCAGGGGCGGTGGACACGGGGAAGCCGGGGATGTCGCCGTAGGCGATCTCCGCCACCTTGTCAATCTTATCGCCAAAGGCACCCAGACCGCTGCCCAGCACGATGCCCACTTCGGGGACAAAGTCGGTCACCTTTCTCACGGCCTCCAGCGCCTTCAAAAGCCTCTCGTATTCCTTGTGCATAATATTTTCTCCTTATTCCGTTATATCCGCAAATTCCGCGCCGATGAGCGCGGAGAGCGCCTCCACATCCACTTCCACCTGAACGCCCCGACGCCCCGCGCTGCAGCAAAAGCGCTCGGAGATAAGGGCCATCTCATCGATGAATGTGGGAAAGGGCTTTTTCATGCCCAGCGGGGAGCAACCCCCGTGGACATAGCCGGTGAGGGGCAGCAGCTCCTTTTGTTTGATCATGGCAATGCTCTTTACTCCGGCGGCCTTCGCCGCCTTTTTGAGATCCAGCGTGCACTGGATGGGGATTACAAATACATGGTGAGCGCCCTTGCCATCCTCGGTGACCAGTGTCTTGAACACCCCCTCCTCGTCGGGAAGGGGGCCGTCCGGGTCAAAATAATGGGCGGTGTAGGGGATCTGTGCCTGCTCCAGCAGGCGCATCACGTTGGTCTTGTCGTCCTTAGCCATGGAAATATGCCTCAATCGTCTCCCGGCTGGCCGCGGCGCTGCCCTGCAGCATCTGGCTGCTGCCGCCGCCCCGGCCGGAAATGGCAGCGTTAAGTTCCTTACTCATGGCCCGAAGATCTTCGCTTCGGCTGGCAATGATGTAGCGGTACTGGCCCTCTGCCCCGGCAAAGGCGGCGCAGAGGCGGCACTTTTCCGCCACGGCATTGACAAGCGCGCGCAGGGCATCCATGTCCGCGTCCTCAAAAAAGAGACAGACGTTCCCCTCCGTGGGTTCTATGGCGGCCGCCACCGTCTCCATCTCCCGGCGGCGCAGGGCCGTCAGCTCAAACTTCGCCTTTTCCAGTTCCTTTTGCAGCCGTTCCACGGCGGAGACAAGCTTGTCTCTGGGGACGGAAAGCTGGGCGGAGAGCTTCGCCGCCTCGGCTCCCTGCGCAGCAGCGTTCTCATAGGCCGCACGGCCGCAAAGCACCGTCAGGCGCACGCCGCCCCGGTGGCGCATGGACTCCGCGATGCGGATGAGGCCAATCTCGCCGCTGGCGCTTACATGGGGCGCGCAGCAGGCACAGCGATCCACTTCGCCCGCCTCTACGATGCGCACCGCACCCTCCAGCGCCTTCTTGCTCCGGTAAGGGAGGGCCGCAAGAGTTTCTGCGTCGGGGAAAAAGCAGCGGAAGGGCTGGTTTTCCCAGACCACTTCGTTGGCCCGGCGTTCCAGGAGGGAAAGATCTTCAGCGGAGAGTTCCTTATCAAAATCAATGGTCACGAAGCCCTCGGACATATGAAAGCCCACATTTTCGCAGCCAAAGAGCTTGTGAGCAAGACCCGAGAGAATGTGTTCCCCGGAATGAAACTGCATCCGGGCAAAGCGGGTAGGCCAGTCAATTTCGCCCTGCACCTCGGCCCCCACGGAAAGCGGAGCCGCGCAGCGGTGCCAGATGTTCTCGCCTTCTTCCTTCATTCCCAGCACGGTCACGCCGGAGAGGCTGCCGCCATCGGCTTCCTGTCCGCCGCCGCCGGGAAAAAAGGCCGTCTTATCCAGCCGCACATCCCAGCCTTCCCCGTTTTCACGGCAGTCAAGAACCCGGGCCGTAAAGGCGCGGCAGTGGGAGTCGGAATAATAGAGCTTTTCGGTCATGGGCATGCCTCCCCATTCAACATATTAAAATATTATAACCCTTCCCATAGCGCAAATCAAGCTTGCCAAGGGCCACAGCTAACCTTTATAATGAAGAAAAAGGAGGTGGGCCATGAAGATCAAAGTCAGCACAGCGGCCGCTGTGCAGTTTATAGACGCCGTTGCCGAGGCTGACCTTCTCAGCACCCTGCGCGCTGCCGGACTGGATGTGCCCGGCGCCGCCTGCGGCGGCAAAGGCAGCTGCGGCAAGTGCCGGGTCATGGCCGACGGGAAAGAGGTTCTCGCCTGCAGAACAAGCTGCCATGGCATCCATAATGTATACATTCCAAAGCAGCAGGAAATCCACGCCCTGACAAGGGGCGCAGGAGACATTGCAGGAGGCGGCAGTGGTCTGGGGCTCGCCGTGGACATCGGCACCACCACCGTGGCCGCCTTCCTCTACGACATGGAAGCAGGCCGGCTCCTTGCCCGGACAAGTTCCCGCAACGCCCAGCGCAGCTACGGCGCAGATGTGATCAGCCGCATACAGGCCTGGAGCGAGGGCCACGGCGACGCTCTCACCACCTGCATCCGTCAGCAGCTCAGCGCACTCACCGACGAACTCTGCGCAAAAACCGGGTGCAAGCGCGGCGACATCACTGTTATGAGCATCGCCGCCAACACCGTCATGGAACACATCGCCGACGGGCTCTCTCCTGTGGGCATCGGTGCCGCCCCTTTTTCTCCCCTCTCCCTTTTCGGGGATGTGCGCCCGGCGGCCAGTCTCATGGACGGCTGTTTTCCCGGGGCCATGTGCTGGTTTGCCCCGGCTCTGGCAGGCTATGTGGGCGGTGACATCACCGCCGGCCTCTACGCCGCCGGCGGGGCGGAGGCCGAGGGTCTCTGGCTCTATATCGACATCGGCACCAACGGGGAGATGGCCCTTGGCAATAAGGATGGCTGGCTCTCCTGCGCCACGGCGGCGGGCCCCGCCTTTGAGGGGGCAGAGATCCGCTGCGGCATGGACGGCTCCCCCGGAGCCATCGACAAGGTCACCGTGGAAGACGGCAGGCTCTCCTGCCGCGTCATCGGCGGCGGCAAAGCCCGGGGTCTCTGCGGCAGCGGCCTTGTCGACGCGGTCGCCTGCCTTCTTCGCACCGGGGAACTCAGCGAAGCAGGGCGGCTGGAGAACTCCCCACGCCCTCTCCGCGACGATGTAAGCATTTGCGCCGACGATATACGGCAGCTGCAGCTGGCCAAGGCCGCCATTCGGGCCGGGGCCGAGACTCTCCTGAAGCGCAGCGGCAAAACCGCCGCGGATGTTACCAGACTGGTGATCGCCGGAGGCTTCGGCTCCTATATGGATACCCGGAGCGCCATGGACATCGGCCTCCTGCCCGCTGTTCCCCCGGACCGCATCGAATATGTGGGCAACGCTGCCGGCGCCGGGGCCGCCCTGGCTCTCACAAAGGAGGGTCGGGCGGGCATCGGAGCGCTGGCGCGGAAATGTAAGTATTTTGAACTCTCCGGCAGTCCCCTCTTCCGGGATCTATATGTGGACTGCATGGCCTTTGAAACAGACGAATGAGAAACATCACAAAGCCACTTTTAAAATGGTACCGGGCAAACAGGCGGGACCTCCCCTGGCGGCAAACCCCCACGGCCTACCGGGTCTGGGTATCGGAGATCATGCTGCAGCAGACCCGCATCGAAGCCGCCCGGGGCTACTTTGAGCGCTTTATGACCGCCTTCCCGGACGTGTTCGCTTTGGCCGCAGCCCACGAGGAAACGGTACTGAAGCTCTGGGAGGGGTTGGGCTACTACTCCCGGGCCCGGAACCTCCACAAAACGGCAAAAATCATCGTTTCCGAATACGGAGGGAAATTTCCGGAAACCGCAGCGGAGCTGAGAAAGCTCCCCGGTATCGGGGACTACACCGCCGGGGCCATCGCCTCCATCGCCTTTGACAGGAAGGAAAGCGCCGTGGACGGGAACGTCCTCCGGGTTTACTCCCGCGTCGAGTGCTGCGGCGAGAATGTGGGAGATGCGAAATTCAAAAAGCGCGTGGGCGAGGAGCTGCGCCTCATCTACCCGGAGAGCGGCTGCGGGGATTTCACCAGCGCCCTCATGGAACTGGGCGAGACGGTATGCCTCCCCGGCGCGCCCCGCTGCCTCCTCTGCCCTCTGCGCGATGTCTGCGCTGCCCATGCCGCCGGAGAAGAAGCCCTCTACCCCGTCATGCCGGAAAAGAAAAAGCGCCGCATTGAGCGGCGAAACATTCTCCTCTTTCTCCGGGGCGATACCGTTGCCGTGCGCAAGCGGCCGGAGAACGGTTTGCTGGCAAGCCTCTGGGAATACCCCGACGGAGATGTCCCCGCGGGGGCAGAGCCCTGCGGCCGTGCGAAACATATTTTCAGCCATGTGGAGTGGCACATGGAGGGCTATCTCTGCCGGGAGGGCGAAGCGCCGGAGGGCTGTGTATTCGTTACAGCGGCCGAGCGCAAAGCCCTTGCCATCCCCACCGCCTTCCGCTTTTACAGCGAACTTCTGGAGAAGATGGGATATTAAAAAAGAGCTGACCAAAAGGTCAGCTCTTTTTCATTTGTTTTCAGGCTTTTTCGATGGCGGTGATGTGGGGGTTCACACCCTCGTACCAGTAGAGGAAGCCCTCCACGTTGACGGTGTCGCCCACGGCCAGCTCGCCGACGGTGGTGTAAACATCGGAGTCGGCACCGGTCAGGTAGATCTCCACGCAGAACTCGTAGTTCTCGCCGTCCTTGCTGAGGGTCAGGTAGATGTCATCGCCGGGGGCGTCGTTCTTGTAGGCGATGGCTTCCACGGTGAGGCCGGTGAAGGAGGCCAGCTGGTTCTGGTAGTTGACAAGCTCCTCGGTGCCCAGCAGCGCGGTGGCGTCCATGGGCTCGGCCACGTAGGTGCCCTCGATGAACTCGAAGGTGCCGTCCATGATCTCCACTTCACCGGCCCACTCGGTCTTGTAGCCGGTGACGCGGATGCCGGTGCCGGGAACCAGCTTGGCAGCGTCCTCTTCGGAGCAGTTCAGCTCGTAAAGGAAGTAGGCGCCGTCTTCGTCGGCGGCGTAAACGGTGATCTTATCTTCCCACCAGGACTGGGTGTTCTGCACGTAGCACTCCACGGTGACCTGGCTATCCAGCTCAGCCTTGACATACTCAGCATAGGTCATGGGCTCGGCGGCCTTGGCAATGGCGGTGATGTGGGGGTTCACACCCTCGTACCAGTAGAGGAAGCCCTCCACGTCCACCACGTCGCCCACCTGCAGCTCACCAACGGTGGTGTAGACAGCGGACTCGGGATCGGTCAGGTAACGCTCCACGCAGAACTCGTAGTTCTCGCCGTCAAGGCTCAGGGTAACATAGATGTCGTCGCCGGGTTCGTCGTTCTTGTAGGCGATGTTCTCCACGGTGAGGCCCTTGAAGGAGGCCAGCTGGTTCTGGTAGTTAATGAGCTCCTCGGTGCCGAGGAGAGCGGTGGCATCGATGGGCTCGGCCACGTAGGTCTGGCTCAGGGGCTCAAAGGTGGCGTCAATGATCTCCACCTCACCGGCCCACTCGGCCTTGTAGCCGGTGACACGGATACCGGCACCGTCAGCCAGGAAAGAAGCGTCTTCCTCGGCGCAGGCCAGCTCATAGATGAAGTAGGCGCCGTCTTCGTCCGCGGCGTAGACGGTAATCTTGTTGTCCCACCAGGACTGGGTAGCCTGCACGTAGCAGTCCACGATGACCTGGCTGTCCAGCTCGGCCTCGACATACTCAGCGTAGGTCATGACCTCGGCGGGAGCCTCCTCCACCAGAGGAGCCTCGGTAGCGGCGGGGGCCTCGGTGGCCACGGGGGCGGGAGCGGGCTCCTCGGCCTTCTTGCCGCAGGCGGCGAAGGACACGACCATGCACAGAGCCAGCATCAGGGCGATGTACTTTTTCATGTTCATTACTCCTTATCAAAGTATTTGGCTTTTATCCAAACGGCTATATTATAGCTGTTTCTTTTGGGAAATCAATGGTTTTCGTGCTTCTTCCAATATTTTTTGAGCATTTCGCGCCCGGCATAGGCTCCCATCAGCAGCCACGCCAGCGCAAGGCTGCCCAAAAGAATCCGGGACTCCTTCGGGAGCGGCCCCTGCACATCCCCGGCCGCAGCCGCGGGGTCGGCGGTGTGCTGATCGAGGCGGTAGAGGGAGGTCACATCGGCAAAAAGCTCCTCCAGATACTTCTCGTCCACGGTTTGCTTGCGCCGCACCGACTTGGTGACATCTTCGATCATCTGACCGGCCGCATCGCGGAGAGAGGCAGAGCCGTTATAGACTGGGGTGGTAAAGGTGTTCTCCGTGTTCTCAATGAGCATCTTGGTGGCCTTGAGCTTGACGTCGTAATAGTAATCGTTGTCCTCGCCCTCGCGGCTCAGGTAATCCTGATACTCGGCGCTCTCCTGCGCCTTGCGCGTCACGGGGACATAGCCCTCGGTGGCAGCATAGGCCAGCTGCACTTCGTTGGTGAGGAGATACTGGGTAAAGAGCCACGAAGCCAGCACCTCCTGCGGGTCCTCCTTATTGAACACACAGACGGAGGGTCCCTGCGAGATCATGACGGGGTTTTCCACATCGTACTGGGGCACGGGGTACACCGCCGTCTCAAACTGCACCAGCTTGTCCTCGGCGATGTCGATGAGGGGGGCGTTGGAACCCATCCACGTAGCGCCGGCGGTGGAGTCGATGGCAAAGATGCACTGGCCGGCGTTGAGGAAGTTGGCCGGGTAGCTGGAAATCTTGAAGGTAGAGAAGGCACCAGTTTTGGCGTGTTCGGCCACGGTGCGCAGGATCTCTTTTGTGCCCTCGTGAAAAAGGAGAACGTCGCCGGCAACGTTGGAGTAGTCCAGTCCCTGCTGCCGGAGCATCTGGATCATCATGTTGTCCGTGGACTTGTAGATGCAGGGGATCATCACCTTCTGGCCGTTAACCCGGAAGGTCCCGTCGGCATTTTTCGCCATGGCCGCCTCCGATACTTCCCAGACGAAGTCCCAGGTCAACACCTCGGGCAGTTCGAAGCCCAGCGCCTCCACATAGGTTTTGTTCACATAGCAGGCCTCCGTGGAACGCATATAGGGCAGGGCGTAGTAGTGGCCGCCGAAGGCGCACTCGGAGAGGAATTTTTCCACGATTTCGTCCTTGGCAGGGCCGTCAAAGCGCAGCTCACTGCCCCCAAGGCCGTACTTTCTGCTTTCAAACAGCTCGTCCAGCGCCGCCACCACGTTTTCACCGGTGAGATAGGTGGCAATATGGTCCGGGTAGGTGATGCAGACATGAGGAGTGGTGCCGGTGGCGATGTTGGTAATAACGTCGTTATAAATCTTGCCGTAGTCGGTGTAGAGGCGGAGATTGACGGTGATGTTGGGGTAAAGGGCTTCGAAATCCGCAATGGCCTTGTGGTAGATATCCACCTGGGTCTTGTTGGTGTCGTTCTTGGCCCAGAAGCTGATCTCATAGCTGCGGCTCTCGTCAAAGTCCTCCGGCACGGCAAAAGCGCTCGTCTCTTTGGAGCCGTGGCAGCCGGAGAGGCAGAGGACAAGGAGCAGAAGAAGGGCAATATACTTTTTCATCCCTTGGTACCTCCTCTCGCCACACCGGCCATGATCTTCTTACGGAAGATCAGGAACAGCACGATCAGCGGCACGGAGATGACCACCACGGCGGCCATCATGGCAGGGATGTTCTCGCGGCCAAAGCCGTTTTCCCGGATCTCCTGAATGCCGTTTGACACAAGGAAGAACAGTGGGTCGTCGGTAATGAGCCGGGGCCAGACATAGGAGTTCCAGCACTCAATGATCTTCAGGATTACCACCGTAACGATAGTGGGACGGCAGATGGGGATCATCACCCGCCAGAGATACTTGAAGTCCGAGGTGCCATCCACCTTGGCCGCGTAGTAAAGCTCATCGGGGATCTGGGCAAAATTTTCCTTGAGAAGGTAGATGTAAAACACCGAGGTCACCGAGGGGAGGATGAGACCCCAGAAGCTGTTGCGCAGGCCCAGCTCCGTGACGGTGACGAAGTTGGTGATGATCACCAGCTCGTTGGGGATCATCATCAGCGAGAGAAAAAGGGCAAAGGTGATGTTCTTACCCCGGAAGTTGAGCCGGGCAAAGGCGAAGGCCGCCAGCACCGTAACCACAAGCATCAGCGCCGTGGTTCCCAGAGTGAATACGAGGGTATTCACAAAATAGCGGCCCAGAGGCACGGCGGTGAAGGCATCCCGGTAGTTCTGCAGCGTAGGCGTCAGGGTGTAGAAGGCGGGGATGTACTCGCTGTTGTAGGCGCTGTAGCTCTTGACGGAGCTGAGGAGCATCCAGTAAAAGGGGAAGAGGACGATCAGCGCCCAGATGGCCAGCAGGATGTGGGTGACCGTCTGGCGGGTGAGCTTCAGGGCGCGGTCCCGGCGGGCGATGGTCTGAATATCGTTTTGATTCATAGCGCCCTCCTCAGTAATGGACGTGCTTCTTGCTGATCATCAGGTTGATGCAGGTGATGGTCAGCACGATGGCAAAGAGGACGATGGCCGCCGCCGAGGCAAAGGAGGGGTAGCCGCCGCTGTTGCCGTAAAGCATGTCGTAGATATAGCCCACAATGGTGTTCATCTCGGCGGCGTTCAGCTCCGTGCCAAAGAGGGCCACGGCATCGCTGTAGGCCTTGAAGGCGCCGATGAAGCCGGTGATGACGAGATAAAAGATCATGGGAGAGATCATGGGCAGGGTGATGCGGGTAAAGGTGCGGAGTTTGGAGGTGCCGTCGATGCGGGCTGCGTTGTAGTAGTCCTGCTTCACGCTGGCCAGAGCGCTGGTGAGGATCAGGATCTTAAAGGGCAGCACCACCCAGACGGTGTAGAAGCAGAGGACAAACATCTTGGCCCAGTAGGGGCCGTCGATGAAGTCGATACCGCCGCCGCCAAAAAAGCTCAGCATGAGATTGACCAGACCGTCGGTATAGGGGGTCTTTTTAAAGAGGATCATAAATACCAGACCCACCGCCAGCGTATTGGTCACATAGGGCAGGAAATAGATGGTCTGGAAAAGGTCCCGGAGCTTTTTGATGGAGGCAAGGCCCAGGGAAATAAGCAGGGCAAGGCCCGTGGAGAGGGGCACCGTGATGACCACCAGCAGGAAGGTGTTCTTCAGCGCCTGCAGGAAGTAGGGGTCCCGGAGGACATAGGAATAGTTATAAAGTCCCACGCCCATATAGGTCTGGGAGGCGGAGTTGTACCCTTCCTCAAAGGAGTAAATAAGCACATCCACCAGCGGATAGACCATGAAAAAGAGCAGGAACAGCAGCGCCGGCAGCAGATACAGCCAGGCCTTGGGATTGTTCTTCTCCATAGCCCTCAGCCTCTCTCAAAGTGCAGCCGCTTCCCTGTGCCCTTTTCAAAGAGGAAGAGCTTGTTGGGTCGGATGTTGAAGCGCACGCTGTCCGCTCCCTCGTCCACAAAGGCCAGTTCCTCGCTGCTGACGATGGCCCGGAGGGTGTCCCCCTGATAGGCTCCATGGTCGGCCACCACGCTGACATCCCGGCCCATGACCTCCACCCGGCGCAGCTCACAGGTAAAGGCACCGTCCAAAGCGGGGTCAAAGCCCTCGGGACGGATGGCGGCGTCCACGATCTGATCGGCCACACCCTTTACTTCGGCAACCTTTTCGCTGCCGATATAAAGCCAACCGTCCTTCACCTCGCCGTCAAAAACGTTGATGGGAGGCGTACCCAGGAACTTGGCCACAAAGAGGTCGATGGGCTCGTCATAAACCTCCTGGGGTTTTCCGATCTGGTGGATGAGGCCGTCCTTCATGACCACGATCTTGTCGGAGATGCTCATGGCCTCCTCCTGGTCGTGGGTGACGAAGATGGTGGTGATCTTCGTCTGACGCTGGATGCGCCGCAGCTCCTCCCGGGTCTGGAGGCGAAGCCGGGCATCGAGGTTGCTGAGGGGCTCGTCCAGCAGAAGGACCCGGGGCAGCTTCACCAGCGCACGGGCGATGGCTACCCGCTGCTGCTGGCCGCCGGAAAGCTCCGCGGGCTTGCGGTCCATCAAGGCATCAATCTGTACCAGCTTCGCCGCCTCCAGCGCCCGCTCCTCCATCTTCTCCTTGCTGAGTTTGGCCTCCCCCTTCAAATTCTGCAGGGGAAAGAGGATGTTCTGCCGCACGGTAAGATGGGGATAGAGGGCGTAGTTCTGGAACACCAGACCCACGCCGCGCTTTTCCGGGGGCAGCTTTGTCACATCGTCCTCGCCGAAGAAGATGCGGCCGTCGGTGGGCTCCAGCAGGCCGCTGATGAGGTTCAGCGCCGTGCTCTTGCCGCAGCCGGAGGGGCCCAGGAGACCGATCAGTTCTCCGTCGGGGATCTCAAAGCAGAAATCATTGACGGCGATCACATCGGGGCGGCCCTTCTTCTCCGCCGGAAAACGCTTGGTAAGATGGTCTAAGACTACTTTCATATGCATCAACCTCTTTAAGTCGGTTTTCTGCCCACATTATAGCATATATTTCGCGTATCAAAAGATTTTTTGCGAAATTTTCTTGACCTTCCCCTTTGTGGATGGTTTATACTAAGCGCAGAAAGGGAGGCGGAAGCTCATGAAGATCAACGAAGTGGAGACTCTGGCGGGCATCAGCAAGAAGAACATCCGCTTCTACGAGGAGCAGGGGCTCCTCTCCCCCAAACGCAACAGCGAAAACGGCTACCGGGACTACGGCGAGGCGGAGGTGGACACCCTCCGGCGCATCAAGCTGCTGCGGAAGCTGGGCATCTCCATTGAAGATATCCGCCGCATGCTCTCCGGGGAACACACCGTGGCCGACGGCATGCGCCGCCATCTCATTACGTTGGAGCGCGAACGGCGCAATCTGGAGCTTTCCGCCGAGCTTTGCCGGGAGCTGCAGACAGAGGACGCCCCTCTCAGCGAGCTGGATGCGGCAAGCCTTCTGGAACGCATGGACGCGCTGGAACGGGGCGGCGCCGCCTTCCGGGATAAACAAAAAACCGATATGCGGCAGCGCTATACAGCCCCGGTAATCATTACGGTGGTCTTTGTCGCGCTGATGGCGGCGCTGATAACCCTCCTGCTCTGGGGCTACCGGACAAATCCGGCAGAGGCCCCGCCCTTCTGGTTTTTGCTGGTGATCCTCGGTATTTTTGCCGCCGTGGCCGTGGGCGTGGTTCTGGCGCTGGTGCAGCGGCTTCGTGAAATTATGAAAGGAGAAATGGACGATGCAAAATACTACTAAAAGCAAGATGCGCGGTGCCATTCTTTGGGCCGCGGTATTCGCGGGGCTCTTTGCCGCCTGTCTGGCCGCCGTCCTGCTGGATTGGGGCGCATGGTGGGAAAAGGCCCTGTGCGTGGGGCTGCTGGCCCCCTTTGTTGTCGGTGTTCTGCTGGCGCTGCGCCAGCGGCTGAAAGAAATAAAAGGAGGAGAAGAAGATGCTGCTTCTGAATATTGATCATGTCCCCGGCAAGGAGATTGAGGCGATGGGCCTTGTAAAAGGTACTGTGGTTTACTCCAAAAACTTCGGCAAGGACTTTATGGCCAGCATGAAAACGCTGGTGGGCGGCGAGCTGACGGGATATACCGAAATGCTCACCGAGGCCCGGCAGATCGCCACCAAGCGCATGGTGGACGAGGCCGAGGCCATGGGTGCCGACGCTGTGATCTGCATCCGCTTCGGCAGCGCTTCCCTGATGACCAGCGCCGCCGAGGTGGTGGCCTACGGTACGGCGGTAAAGTTTAAGTAAAGCTAAAAGCCCCCCTAAAAAAAGTCACGGTTATTCCGAACCGCGGTTCTTTTTCAGGGGGCTTTTTTCTGTTACAATCGGCACGAGGTGATGCTCCTTGAGAATCGTGGTGGAGCAGCTTTTGCTGCTGATACTTTTCATTGGCATTGGCTTCCTGCTGGGCCGAAAGGGAATTGCAGACAGCCGACACACCCAACTGCTCTCCTGTCTGGAAACCTATGTGTTTCTGCCGGCCAATGTATTGAAATCCTTTTCCGCCAACTTCACCCCGGCTTATCTCGGCCAGCGGTACAGCTATATTCTGGTGAGTCTGTGTCTGCTGCTTTTTCTGTACTCTGTCTCCCGGCCGCTCTCGCTGCGGCTCAGCGCTGATGCTTACCAGCAGAAGGTCCTGCACTACTCCTTTGTCAGCGCCAATTATGCTTACATGGGCTACGCCCTTACCGCCGGAGTCTTTGGGGAATTGGCTCTGCTGAATATGATCGTTTTTGCCCTGCCCCTTTCCTTCTTCGCTCCCACCATCGGCTTTTGTCTCCTTACAAACGCCCCCATTTCTCTGAAAAAGCTCATCAATCCCCCCAGTGTGGCGCTGGTGGTCGGTGCGTTTCTGGGGCTTACGGGTCTTGGTCTGCCGGGCGTGCTGAAAACATTTACGGAAAAGGCCGCGGGCTGCATGGCCCCGATCAGTATGCTGCTGACCGGACTGGTGCTTTCCGAGTACCGCCTGCGTGATCTTTTGCGGGGCAGACTGGTTTATATCGTGACGGCCTTTCGTCTGCTGCTGATTCCCTGCGCCATGGGTGGCCTGCTGAAGCTCCTGAAGCTGGAGGAAATGATCCTCCCCGCCCTGATGCTCACAGCCATGCCCTGCGGACTCAACACCATTGTCCTCCCGCGGCTGGTGGGAGAGGACTGTCGGCTGGGCTCATCCCTGGTCTTCGTCTCCACCCTCCTTTGCTGCGTCACCATTCCTCTCTGCCTTTCCATCTTCGGCATCCGCGTAATATGACATGCAAAAAACCGCACACACCCCTCGGGGGCGTGTGCGGCGTTTTCTTTTTTTACTCCTTGACGGAGCTGCCCATGACACCGGCCACGAAATGCTTCTGGAAGAACAGAAAGATCAGCAAAATCGGCAGCGTGGCCGCGCCGGCGGCCAGCATGATCACGCCGTATTGCTTTTCCCACTTGGCGCCGTTGAGTACCGAGAGCGCCAGCTGCCAGGTCTGCATATCGGTGGAGTTCAGGGTAATGTTACAATTCTGCTTGTCAAGCCATTATTTAAAGATTTACCCCGATAAAGCAGCACTTCAGCATTGCATTTTCCTGTTACTCCGCTGCTTTTCCAATTATTCATAAGTTTTTTCAAAGTATTTGTGATTTACAGGAGCCGGGGGACGTAATAGAATGACAGCAGACAGGATGGTGGTGAACTATAAAGCTTTTTGACCGCATCAACAACGGCAGCACCTATATCATCGCGGAGATGTCCGGCAACCACGCGGGCAGTCTCGAGCATGCGCTGGAGATCGTCCACGCTGCGGCCTTTGCCGGAGCCGACTGCCTGAAAATACAGACCTATACCTCCGACACACTGACCCTCGACAGCCGCAACGAGGAATTCATCTGGCACGGCGGTCTCTGGGACAACATGTGTCTCTACGACCTCTACGCCCAGGCGGGCACTCCCTGGGAGTGGCACCGGGCCATCAAGGATGAATGTGAAAAGGTCGGGCTGGACTTCCTCTCCACTCCCTTCGACCCCAGCTCCGTGGATTTTCTGGAGGAACTGGGCGTGGAGCTTTACAAAATTGCATCCACGGAAATCGTGGACACGCCCCTGATCCGCTATGTGGCCTCCAAGGGAAAGCCCATGATCGTCTCCTGCGGCTTTGCCTCGGTGGAGGAGATTGAAGACGCGGTGAAGGCTATGGAGGAGGGTGGCTGCAAAGACTACATCCTGCTCCGCTGCAGCGCCGAATACCCGGCCCGGACCGAGAGGATGAACCTTTCCCTGATCCCGGACATGGCAAAGCGCTTTGGCTGCCGGGTGGGACTCTCCGACCACACACTTACGGATCTCAGCTCCGTCATGGCCGTGGCCATGGGAGCCTGCGTCATAGAAAAGCACTTCTGCATCACCCGGGAGCACAGGAACCCGGACTCCGAGTTCTCCACCGAGTACGAGGACTTTAAAAAGCTGGTAAAGACCATCCGGGAGGCCGAAAAGGCCATCGGAACCGCCTTCTATGAGGGCGTGGACGCCGGAGGACACCGCTTCCGCAGTCTTTTTGTCACGGCGGACGTGAAGGCCGGCGAGGTCTTTACACCGGAGAACATCCGCTCCATCCGCCCCGGTCACGGCATCTCCCCCAAGTACTACGACACCGTTCTCGGTAAAAAAGCAACGAAAAACGTTTCCCGGGCCACTCCGCTGACCTGGGACATGATCGACATGGAGGTTTGACTATGAAAAAGTATATTGCTCTGATGCTGGCTGTCCTCATGTTTGTCGGCGCTCTGGCCGGCTGCGGCGGCAGCAAGGAAGAAGCCAAGACCGAGGCCCCCGCCGCGGAAGAAGCGCCCGCCGCTGCCCCCGAGGGGAAGAAGGAACTGGTGCTGGGCATGGACTCCGACATTGATGACCTGAACCCCATGTCCAACCAGATGAATAACTTCATCGCTCTCTTTGTCTTCAACGTCTACGAACCCCTGTTCCACCTGAACGAAGACATGGAGTACGAGATGGATCTGGCCTCCGCCGTGGCACAGCCCGACGAGCTCACTTATGAGATCACCCTCCGGGAGGGCGTCAAGTTCCACAACGGTCAGGACTTCACCGCCGCCGACGTGATCCACACCATTGAATACATCCAGGACGAGGCGAACGCCGCCTGGCGCGCCCCCCAGTACGCCGCCGTGGAGAGCATGACCGCCGAGGGAGACTACAAGCTGACTATCCAGCTCAGCGTGGCCACCCCCGCCTTCATGGACAACCTGGCCTACACCCCCATCTTCTGCAAGGAGGATGATCCCGCCGCCCTCTCCTCTGCCGCCAACGGCACCGGCGCTTTCAAGTTCGTCAGCTGGGCCCCCAACGACAAGTTTGAGTTCGAGAAGTTCGCCGACTACTGGGATGCCGACGCCGTCAGCGTGGAAAAGCTCATTGTCAAGCCCTATCCCGACTACACCGTGGCCATCACCAATATGGAAGCCGGGGCTGTGGACATCCTCAACCGCGTCACCGTGGAGAACGCCCTGACCATCGAGGGCAAGAGCGGTCTGAAGCTGGTCAGCGCCAAGAGCTCCAACTCCATGGACCTCTTTGAGATTGGCCGCCACAACTGCGCGCCTCTGGCCGACCCCAAGGTCATGGAGGCCATGCTGCTGGCCTTTGATCTGGAGTCTGTGAACGCCGCTGTCTACCAGGGCAAGGGCGAGATCATGACCAGCTGCTACCCCGCCGGCGCCAAGTATCACAAGGATGTGCTGGCCAACGAGTACGATCTCGAGAAGGCCAAGGCTGCTCTGGCCGAGAGCGGCTACCCCGATGGCTTTGAGTTCACCTGCAAGATTCTCAAGGGCTATGACGCCGGTGAGATGGCCGCGGTCATCTGGCAGGCCTCCCTGCAGCAGATCGGCATCAAGATGAACGTCGTCAACGAGGAAATGAGCGTGTGGCTGGAAAACTATCTGGGCCGCAGCTATGACATGATCTGGAACACCTACAGCATGGTGGGCTCCGACCCCGCCACCTTCAACTCCATCATTCTCGAGCAGCTTTACAGCTATCAGCTCTCCGATCTGCCCGATCTGCAGGCACTCATCGATGAGGGCCGCAGCACCGCCGACGAGAGCCGCCGCAGCGAAATCTACAGCGAAATTCAGGACATCGTGGGCGAGTACGTCCCCGTCTATCCCTACATCAGCGCCCCCCTCATCTGCGGTGCGCAGGACTATGTCAACGGCCTTGAGGTCAACGGCATGGGCCATCTCAGTCTCAAGAACGTGACCATCGGCTGAGCAAATATTTTTACGGCATAAGGAATGTCGGCTGCCTCGGTGAGGCAGCCGACATTGTGGTGAACAGGAGGAACAACCGTGCGTATACTGGAGGTTCTGTTTTACATCCTAAAGCGGCTCATCATGGCGGCCTTTGTGCTGCTGCTGGTGTCGCTGATCATTTTTATCACCGTGCGGCTGACTCCCGGCGACCCCGTTTTGAACAAGATCGGCCCCTACGGAGACCCCTCCCCCGAAAACTACGCCCGCATCAGCGCCCAGCTGGGCATGGACAAGCCCTACGCGGTGCAGTATATCCGCTGGCTGCGCGACTGCCTGCGGCTGGACTTCGGCGTCTCCCTGCGCAGCGGTATCCCCATCGCCAAAACCATCGGGGAAAAGCTGCCCGTCAGTCTGGAACTGATCGGCGTATCGCTGCTGGTAGCAGTCTGCCTCGCCATCCCGCTGGGCATGGCGGCGGCACGGAAGCGCGGCGGTCTCGCCGACCAGCTCATCAGCGTTTTTTCCACCAGCTTCCTGGCGGTACCGGTTTTCTGCATCGGCCTTCTGCTGATCGTGGTCTTTGCTGTAAAGCTGCAGGTCCTGCCTTCCGGCGGCTATGTGAGCTTTGCGGAGGACCCGGCGGCCAATCTCCGCCATCTGGCCCTGCCCGCCATCACCCTGGGACTCTACGAGATGGCCATCTTCTGCCGCCATACCCGCTCTCAGGCGCTGGACGTTCTCAGCTCCAACTATGTCCGCACCGCCCGGGCCAAGGGCCTGCCCCGCAGGGGTGTATACTTTAAACACGCCCTCAAGAACATCCTTGTGATGATGATCACCATCATCGGCACGGAGTTTGCCACGCTCTTTGGCAGCACCGTCATCTGTGAACAGGTCTTTGGCTGGTCGGGTCTCGGCTGGTATATCTACCAGTCCATCGTCAACCAGGACTATCCCGCCGTGCAGGCCAGCGTGCTGGTGGTGGCGGCCATCTTCGTCGCTACCAATCTGCTGATGGATATTCTCGTCACGGTCATCGACCCCCGGGTCAGGCTCAAGTGAGGGAGGGGCGAAGATGAAAAGAAAGATCAAAATCACTAACCTTCTGGCCTTTGCGGTTTTGAGCTGCGCCATCCTCATGGCCCTGTTCCCCGCTCTCTTCACCTCCCGCGACCCCCTCTTTCTCGACCCTCTCAACCGGCTGCAGGGCATCAGCGCCGAGCACATCTTCGGCACCGATGAATATGGCCGGGATATCTGGGCCCGCATCGTCTACGGCACCCGCAACTCCCTGTCCGTGGGCTTCGGTGCCGCCCTGCTCGCCATGGTGGTGGGCGTGCCCATCGGACTTTTTGCCGGCTGGACGGGCGGCTTCGCCGACAGCCTCATCATGCGCATCATGGACGCCATCCAGTCCTTCCCGGCGGTGCTGCTGGCCATCCTCATCATGACCGTGCTGCCTGCCTCGGCGCTGACGCTGCTTTTGACCATCGGCATTGTGAACTTTCCCTACTTTGCCCGTATCGTCCGGAACAACGTGCTTTATATCAAGGAAACCGAGTATGTGGAGGCCACCCGGGCCTTCGGTGCCTCCGCCGCCTATCTGCAGCTGCACACCATTCTGCCCAACTGCGTCAGCGCCATCGTGGTTCAGTTTTCCCTGCTGGCGGGCAACGCCATTCTGCTGGAAGCCGGACTGAGCTTTCTGGGGCTCGGACTGCAGCCTCCCGCCCCCGCCTGGGGTTCCATGCTCTCCTACGCCCAGGGCTATATTGACCGGGCCTTCCACTATATTCTCGCGCCCACTCTGGCCATTTTCCTGCTGGTTCTGAGCATCAACACCTGCGGCGACGCCCTCCGGGACTGGCTGGACCCCAAGAGTCGGCGCCGATAAGGAGACAAAAGTATGTCCGCTGAACTTTTAAAAATAGAAGATCTGCAGGTGGTCTTCCCCACGCGCACCGGCAGGAGCATCGCTGCAGACGGCGTGAGCTTTTCCATACGCCGGGGGGAGATTTTCGGCATCGTGGGCGAGAGCGGCTGCGGCAAGTCCATCACCTCCCTTTCCATCCTGCGGCTCATTGCCCCGCCGGGGCAGATCAGCCGGGGCCGCATCCTCTATGAAGGGGAGGACCTCCTCACCATCACGGAAAGGGAGATGCAGCAGCGTATCCGGGGCAACGAAATCGCCATGATCTTTCAGGAGCCCATGACCAGCCTGAACCCTCTCTTTACCATCGGTGAACAGATCATGGAGCCGCTGCGGCTCCACCAGAAGCTCAGCCGCCGGGCCGCCGCGGAGCGGGCGGTGGAGATGCTGCACGCCGTGGGCATCCCCCTGCCCCTAAAGCGCATGGGCGAGTACCCCCACACCCTTTCCGGCGGTATGCGTCAGCGGGCCATGATCGCCATGGCCATGTGCTGTGACCCCAAGCTCCTCATTGCCGACGAGCCCACCACCGCGCTGGATGTGACCACCCAGGCCCAGATCCTCAAGCTCATGAAGGAGCTGAAGGAGCAGCGGCAGAGCTCCATCCTCCTCATTTCCCATGACCTTGGCGTGGTGGCCAACATGTGTGACCGCATCGCCGTCATGTACTGCGGCAAGGTGGTGGAGGAGGGCAGCACCCGGGAAATTCTTAAAAACCCCCTGCACCCCTATTCCCGGGGTCTCATCGAGTCCATCCCCAGCGTCCGGGAGAGCCGGGCGACCCTGTACAGCATCCCCGGCACCGTGCCGGTGAATACCGGGGACATCCCCGGCTGTCCCTTTGCCGCACGCTGCAACCGCTGCACGGAGCGTTGCATCCGGGAGGCTCCCTCCATGCGGCCCTTCGGCGCTGACCATGCCGTCAGCTGCCATTATCCGGGAGGTGAAGACCATGGCTGAGGTTCTTATCCGCACCGAGCATCTCAAAAAACACTTCCACTTCAGCGAGGGGCTTACCCGCAAAAGCGTCAAGGCCGTGGACGACGTATCCCTGGAAATTTACCGGGGCGAAACACTGGGACTGGTGGGCGAGAGCGGCTGCGGCAAGTCCACGCTGGGCCGGGTGATTTTGCGGCTGCGGGAAAAGAGCGGCGGCAGCGTCACCTTTGAAGGGCGCGATATCCACGCTCTGGGCCGCCGGGAGTTGAAGGCTCTCCGGAAGGATATGCAGATCGTCTTTCAGGATCCCTACGCCTGCCTGAACCCCCGGCTTACCGTGGGAAAGATCATCGCCGAACCCCTGAAATTCCACGGTATCCGCCGCAAAGAGGAACGCATGGCCCGGGTGAAGGAGGTCATGGCGGCGGTGAGTCTGCCCGAAAGCATGCTGGACCGCTATCCCCATGAGCTCTCCGGCGGCCAGCAGCAGCGGGTGGGCATCGCCCGCGCGCTGGTGCTGCAGCCCAGGTTCATCGTCTGTGACGAGGCGGTGAGCGCTCTGGACGTGTCCGTTCAGGCCCAGATCCTCAATCTGCTGGCCGAACTCAAGCAAAAATATCAGCTGACCTATCTTTTCATCTCCCACAATCTGGCCGTTGTGCATCACCTCTGCGACCGCATCGCCGTGATGTATCTGGGTAAGATTGTGGAGATGGCGGACCGGGAGAGTCTTTTCCAAAACCCGCAGCACCCCTATACCCGTGTGCTGATGTCGGCCCTGCTGGACACCGACGGCAGCACAAGGATCGAGGATTTCCAGCTCAGCGGTGAGCTGCCCGACCCGGTGGACACCCCCACGGGCTGCCGCTTCCACCCCCGCTGCCCTCATTGCACGGAGCGCTGCCGGACGGAGGAACCCCCGCTGCGCAAAAGCGAAGACGGCCACTTCGTGGCCTGCCATCTGTGCGAATAATATAGAAACGCGGCGCAAAGCAGAAAGCTTTGCGCCGCGCTTCTTATTCCCTGTTCTGCCGGTATTCTTTGGGCGTCATACCATAGTGCTTTTTAAAGAGGGAGTTGAAATAATTCACACTGTTGAAGCCGGTGGCCTCGCTGATGACCATGATGCGCTCACTGCCGCCGCGCAGCATTTCCGCTGCCTTCTGCAGCCGGTAGCGGTTTAGATAGTCCACAAAGCGCTGGCCGGTCTGGGCATAGAACAGATGGCCGAAGTAACCCAGGGACAGACCCAGATGCTCGCTGACGCTCTGCTGGGAGAGATCGTGGTCGGCGTAATTCTCCTCAATATACTTCTTGGCCGTAGCCGCGATGTAGTCGCTGCTTTCCCGGCGCTTTTCGTTGATGGCCCGGATAAAGTCCTCGCAGAGGGCCTCAAACCAGCGCCGGAGCTCGCCGCTGTCGTCCATCTCCAGAATTTGCCGGAGATACTCCGCCGTCTGCCCCTCGGCAATGGAAACACCGATGTCGCTGGCGCGGTGGACGATCTGGGTAGTCAGCTCCAGATACAGCTGCCGAATGACCTGACGGCGGCTTTTCGCCTCCTGCAGCAGCTCCATCAGTTCCGTAAGTCTCACCCGGAGACGCTCCATATTGCCGTCCAGAAAACAGCCGATGACCCGGTCGAAGGCCGTGGTATGGTCGGCGGTGGTATCGGCAAAAAGCTGGCGGATGTTCCTGATGTGGATCACATGTTCGCCCGCGGCGGAGTACTTGTAGGCAATGCAGGTAGAGGCATCCTTGGCGGAGTCCTTGATCTCGGTGGCGTTGGCGATGACCTCGCCGATGCCCGCATAGATAACAATGCCGTACTCCGTCATGAGCCGTTCCAGCAGCTTGCCCAGCTGGGCATCCAGGGCGTCGAAGGGCTCCCGGCTGTCCGCGGAAAGCAGCAGGATCAGACTGTTGCGGCTGTCCACATAGCCGGAGACCCGCCAGCCGCAGCGGCTGAGGAAGCGGATGCTCGTCTCCTCCGCCTGGGCCAGCAGCTCATCGGTCCTTTCCGCCGGGTACATATCCAGATGCAAAGACAGCTCCGCCACGCAGCAAAGGGGCTGCCAGCCGGCAAAGCCCAGTTTTTCCATGCGGCAGCGGGCATCCTCCTCGGTAATGTCGCGTCGGCCCTCGATGAGAAAGCGAAGGAGCCGTTCACGGGCTGCGGCGCTTTGTTTCTGTGTCATAAGGCTCCCTCCTTTCGATGATTTATACAGACTGGATCAGGGTCTCCCGATCCAGCATGGAGCGGTTTCTCTCGTAATAGGCATAGAGGTCCCGGAGGGCCTCCTCCATGGGCGTAATGGAAAGCCCCGGTATCTGAGTGAGCAGGCGGCTGTTATCCGCGGAATAGTCCACGTTCCGCTCGTCGGAAAGGAGACGGATGGGCAAATCCTTCCCCGAGACCTTTCTCACCAGCTCCGCAAGCTCCGTGAGCTTATACTGCCTGCCGTGGGCAATGTTGTAGTCGTGATGGTCGGGAGTATTCTCAATGAACCAGCGGACGATTTCCGGCAGATCCTCGATGGAAAGGAAGTCGAAATAACAGTCCCGGCGGACCGTAAGCGGCAGGTCGAACACCGCCTTGCAGCAAAGACCGGAAAGGAACTTGATGTTCCAGAGTTCGTACTTGCCGAAGATGCCGAACAGACGCAGATTGTAGATGTTCTCCGAACGGCGGGCAATCTGGTTCATCGTATACTTGGCAAGACCGTATTCCGACACGGGGATGCTTCTGCCAAAGTCCTCCTCCCGGACCATGGAGATATCAAAGCGCTTGTCAAACTCCGCCCCGGAGCCGAAGTACAGGAGCTTTTCCACCCGATGGCTGATCTTCTCCATGTTGGCGAACATCCGCATATCGTTGAAAAACTCTTTTTCCGCGCCGTTGAACATGGGCACATGGATAGCTCCATGGACAATCCCATCGATCTTATGGGCAAGGACGTAGCTTTCCAGAGCCGTATAGTCCAGAAGCTCCAGTTCCTTATGGGAGGGGGCAAAAATCTCATAGCGGCCGTCAAGAGCCTCCCGAAGATTTCGCCCCACAAAACCGGAGCCACCGGTGATCAGTATCCGCTTCATGCATCCTCCCATTTGGGCATGTTCTCCGCCTGTTCCTCTTTACTCACAAAGGGATAGAGGTTTTCCAGCTTGGAGGAGGTGAAAGAGCCGTCGGGGTTGGCAATGGTCATGGACTTGGGGATCTCGTCGAAGTTGATGGAGGCGCAGAGTTCGCAGAGGCAGGGCTCGTTGTCCTTCATGATCTCGGAAAGCACCGCGTCGATCTGCTCGTTGCTTTCAATCTTATAATAAGGCAGGTCATAGAGGGCAGCTATCTTTTCCATGGGCGGGATGGCCAGACCGCTTTCGGCATTGCAGCCGGCGTAGCGGGACTGGAAATTGTTCATCTGCATGGTGTAGATGGAGGCATAGCCGTTGTTGGCCCAGATGAAGAGCTTCAGCGGCAGCTTATACTTGCGGATAAGCGCCAGCTCCTGAATGTTATGCTGCAGGCTGCCGTCGCCTTCCAGCAGCAGCGTGCGCTGCTTGCCGCTGGCCACACAGCAGGAGATGGCGCTGGGCAGGCACCAGCCCATGGAGCCGATGCCCATGGAGGTCACAAAGCGCTGGCCCCGCTTGAGCCGATAGGCCATGTGGGAGATGCCGCAGGTACGGCCGGAGGAGGAACCAACAAAGACATCCGAGGCCTTGGAGTAGTCGGAGAGCTTGTCGGCAAAGAGGAAGCCATCCACCTTGCCCTCGTTGTCCAGAGGCTGCTTTTCCCTGTTGAGGGGGTACTTCTCCTTCATACGCGTGCAGTAGGCGAGCCACGCGCTCCGGTCGCAGGGTTTGTAAGCCGCCTTGCAGCGCTCCATGGCGTCCAGAAACTCGGCGGCGTTGGCCGCAAAGCTCATGACAAAGTCAATGTCCAGCTTGGTGATCTCCCGCTCCTCGATGTCCACCATAATCTTTTTGGCATGGGGGGCAAAGTGCGGCTCGTCATAAGCGGTGACGGCGGGGTTCAGCCGGGTACCGATCATCAGCAGGAAGTCGGTATTCTGCAGAACGTAGTTGGAAAAGCGGGTGGTTGGGATGCCGGGGCTGCCCATAAAGAGGGCTTCCTCATCACCAAACACACCCTTGGCCCGCCAGGTGGCCAGCACAGGGATGGAAAATTCCTCGGCCAGACGGCGGATCCGCTCCTGCCGCCCGGCAGAAACCACGCCATGGCCGATGAGGATGGCGGGACGTTTGGCGGCGTTCAGCAGCTCATAGAGCCGGAGGATGTCCTCCTCCTTCACGCGGCTCTCCTCCACGAGGCCCTCCGCCGCAGGATCGAAGGCCACCAGCTCGCTCTCGGAGACCACGGCGCCCTGTACGTCCAGGGGGACATCGATCCACACAGGGCCCTTGCGGCCATGGGTGGCCAGGTATACGGCCTTTTCCAGATGGTAGCGGATCTCCTCTTTCTTCAGCACGGTGACGGCATACTTGGTGATGGCCTTGACACAGGGAACGATGGCAATCTCCTGCGCGCCGTAGATGCGCAGGCCCATGAGCTGCCCCATCTGGCTGGTCTTGCACTGGCCGCTGATATACAGCACAGGGGTGGAGTCCACCCAGGCCCCGGCGCAGCCGGTAACCGCGTTGGTGGCACCGGGGCCGGTGGTGACCATGGCAGCACCCAGATGGCCGTTGAACTGGGCATAGCTGTCGGCGCAGATGGCGCTGGCCTGCTCGTTGAGGTTGAATACCAGATTGAGGCCCTCCTGCCGCTTAGCGCTGTCCAGCAGATGCATCATGCCGCCGCCGGAGATCAGAAAGAGGTCGCGGATACCCTGCTCCACAAGGAAGCGGGAGATATAATCGGAAACTTTGATGGTGGACATGGCTCTGCTCCTTACAACACCAGACGAAGGAAGGCGTAGCTCCCTTCCGGTTTATTCATTTCCTCAAAGAGGTTCTTGGCGGCTTTTTCCGCCCCGTTGGTGGTGACAAAAACCACCTCGTCGGGGTTTTCCCGGATCACATCCGGGTGAACGCTGCGAAGGCCCTTGAACTTCGCCGCCCGGAAGGAGTCATAGACATGGCAGAGGCGGGCGTTGGGATAGCGCGCTGCGATATAGTCGGCCAGCCACTCCCCGATCTGGGTGAGGCCCCAGAGGCCGTAGTCATAGGCCGCATCCCGGTCCGTCCAGTGGGTGTCCACCCAGCGCTTCAGAGAGTCGCAGGCGTCGTTGATATACTCGCTCTTTTCCCGGTCCTCATAGAACCAGCTGAGGTCGCAGAGGGGTGCGTTTTCCTCATAGGCCTTCCAGAGCCGCTCGATGGTAAGGCTCAGCACCCGGTCCCGGTGCGCATCCAGTTCCACCGGGGCGGGATCCCAGTCGGTGCCCTCCAGCTTGTCGGGGGTGTTGATGGGCAGGAGCTTTTCCAGCCAGCTCATCCGGTAGCTGACGCGATCCTTCAGCAGGATCACGGGGATGCCGGCGGCCACGCAGGGCATGGAGCAATGGAGGAGAGAGGTAATGACCAGTCGCGCCTTGTCCTTATACTCCTGATACTGCCGCAGCGTCTCCGCCTTGGCATCCTCCAGCTTCTCATGGCGGAGGTGCGTGCGGATCTGCGCATTCTCCCGAAGGGAGGCAGGAATGCGCTCGGCGAGCTTCGGGTCCACATCCACGAGGAAGACCTCGCCCCGCTCCGGCTCGCTCTCGCGCTTTGGCAGGGTGATGGTGATGCAGCCGTGGAGATAGCAGCGGATCTGATAGCGGCGGAGAGTGTTCAGCGTCCGCTCGTCCCGGCAGCCGATGGGCTCGTATTTTTTATAATAGGCCACCTCCACATCTTCCAGCGTCTCCTTGACCATGGTGAGCCCCAGAAAGACAGGGATGATGTAAGGGGAAAAGCGCCCGGCGATTCCCCCCTCCCGGTAGTCCACCAGCGGCATGGTGACAGGGAGGATCACATACTCGCCCTTATAGGTGGAAAGCTCATTGGTGTCGATGTAGACAACGTCCTTGAGATCGATGCCCATTTGCTCATAGATGTGGTCGATGGCAAGGATCTGCATATTGTCGCCCAGATTGTTGACGCCCCGGGCCTGAAAATGGTAGTTGGCAAATTTCATTTGGCAGCTCCCTTACTTTCTGTTTTCAACCTTCTCCCGCTGGCGGTTGACCGTGGTAAAGCCTCGTTTGGCCCACTTTTGCAGCGCGCCCCAGTAGGCCCGGAGCGGCAGCTTCCGACCGCTGGCCTTATAAGCCATACGGATCTCCCTGCAATACTCATCGCCGCCCCACTCTTTCAGCAGAATGTAGCCCCAATGGTAGGCAACGTCCCGGTAATAGTCCTCGATATCAAAAACATTTTTATAGCGCTCCAGCGCTCCGGCGCAATCCAGCTCCGCCATGGTGCGGGTGCACTTGGCACAGCGGCTGCAGTTGCCCTCCGCCTGATCCTCCTTAAGACAAACGGCAAGATTGTCGTAGGTAAAGGGATGGTCGATGATATACCTCACCTTTTCCAGTCTCGTGCTCTCAATGCCGGAGGAATAGATCTGCACGCTCTCGGTGCTGAAACACTGCACCGTCAGACCGTCATGGTCGGCACCCTTGGCATCGGAGAAGCCAAACTCGTTGGCAGAGTAGCCGGAGGAATAATAATAGACGGAGAAAAGTCCCTGCAGCGCCAGCACCGCCCCCAAAAACACAAAGGGGACGATGGGGGCGTGAGCCTTGCCGTAAAGATCCTTGCAGGCGTTACTCTTTACGCAGAGATACGAAATACCGGTATCCTCCGCCACCCGCTGTGCCTTCTCCTCCAGCATCTTTTCGGAGGGACTGTCGTAGCCATCGTAAATACCCACATTGAAGAAAACACCGTGGGTCAGCCGATAGACCCCCGCTTCGGGAGACATATACTTGGCAATGGTATAGGAAGAATCCACGCCGCCGGAAATGCCGGTGCCCACGGCACCCATGCTCTTTACGGGTGTTTCCTCCACCTCACAGCAGATCTTTACCGGTTCGTAGTAGGAAATGTTCTTGCAGAGAAGGGGGATGTAATAGCTGACCAACTGGTGATAAAGCCGCTTGGATACGGCCGCTTCACAGACGATGCTGAGCTCTTTGTCCTCCCGGGCGGCCATCATGGCCAGCGGCAGCACATTGACCAGGAATCCGTCCGCTCTCGCCGCAGCAAAGGCTCCCTCAAAGGCCGCGTCCAACTCATAAAAGATGTCCCAGCGCTTTTCGCCGTAGGTGACGGCAGCGCTCATACGGGCCTTGCCCTCCGAAGTTTTCACGCAGGGCTTTGCAATCCGCATTTCCATGGTAATTATTCCTTTCCTGCGGCGCTTACGCTTCCTCGTCCGCGCCGAAATTCAGCCGCTCACGCTCCACCACAAGAGGGCGCTTCATAAGCCGCTGGTTGACCTTCATGAGATACTCGCCCAAAAGGCCGATAAAGAAAAGCTGCAGCGAGCCCATAAAGAACACGCCGATCAAAACGGGCGCCATACCGGCAGCAAAGAGGTTCCAGAACATCAGCTTCAACACCAGATAGACACAGCCGATGATAAAGCTGACGATACCGCAGAAAAGGCCGCCGATGGTGGCAATACGGGGCCCCATACTGGAGGCGTTGACAAAACGGCTGATGGCAATGTTCACCAACATGAGAAGATTGTTCTTGGAGCGTCCGCTCTTGCGCCGGGCGTGGACATACTCCACCTTCTCAATGTCATAACCCAGAATGGCCACATGCTGCAGGAAAGAGGGAGCGGGGTCGTCGATCTTCCGGCAGACGGAGAGGAAGGCATTGTCATAAAGGCCGCTGCCGTTATAATTGCGGATGACAGGACCGTTGGAAAGGCTGTCGGTAATGCGGTAAAAAAGTTGGCGCACGCGCCACATAAGGCCGCTTTCCTCGGCACTCTTTTTTACAAGGCAGACGATCTTGGCCCCGTTCTCCCATTTTTCAAGGAGCTGGGGGACGACGCTCAGAGGCACCTGAAAGTCGCAGGGCATGGCAATGGTGCAGTCGCCCTCGCTCTGCATGATGCCATGGTAGCCGCTGGTCATGGGAAAGTTCTTGGCGTTGAGGATAACCCGTACCTGAGGGTACTTTTCGCAGAGTTCCCGGAGCTTTTTCTGCGTGCCGTCGGTGGAGGAGTTGTCGATAAACTGGATACGCAGCCGGTACTGGGGCAGCTGGCGCTCAAAAAGCTCCATAAGTTGTTCTGCCATAGGAACCACATTGTCCACCTCGTTATAGCAGGGAATGGACATACAAACGATTTTCTTGCTCATGCGTTATTCTCTCTTTTCATTTTTTGAAGATAGCGAAGCAGCGACACAGTCAGAAGTCCCAGCCGCAGCAGCAAAGCCAGCGACAAGCTCACACAGGCACCTGTCAAACCATAGGCCGCCACAAGGGGCGCGGCGGTAAGCACGCAGCAGACAACGGCCACGCCGTTGGTCCAAAGGAGGGTCATTCTCTTGCCCATGGGGACAAAAAGGCAAAGGAAAAAGGAGTTGATAAGCATCAGCAGGGCGTTGATGAGCACCGGCGTCAAAAGGTACATGTGCGCCAGAATCTCTTCCCCGAAGATAATCCGGAAGAAGAACGGACCCAGAAGATTGCCAAAGATGAGCCCCAGGACACCCACGCCCAGCGTCACCAGCAGCACCGTCACAATAAAGCGGCACAGGGGCTTATACTCCCGCTGATAGAGGAGACGGCTGAGAGGCGGCGTCAGACTGGCCCAGGCGGCTGTGCCCATGGTGGAAAGGATCACCACCACGATGGACACCGTGCTGTAATAACCCAGCATCTCCGAGCCCAGCGCCCGCTCCACCGCGTCCCGGGGGATATAGCTCATGGCGCTGTCCAGCACACTGGAAATCACCAGCGGAAGACAGGCCTTTACCAGAGGTCCCGTTCCTTTCAGCCGGAACCGGTTTTCCTCCCGTCCGGCCCGGGCGAGGATGCGGAAATCATAGCTTCCCAGACAGAGAAGCCCCGCCGCCGCCATCAGTAAAATGGCCACAAAGAGGGGCCAGCCCAGCAGAATGGCCAGCAGAAACGCCACCATGGGGATGATGCCCCGGAGCGTTGCCGAAAGGGCCACCCGGTCGAAACGCTCGTTTCGCTGCATGCTGCCGATGACCACGTCGTAGATGCAATCCACGGTCTTGAAAGCCATCATGGCAATGCAGCAGAGGACGATGGTGCTGCTGTAGCCGGAGAGAGCCAGCCCTATCGCAAAAACCACCAGCGCCAGCGAACAGCTGACCACACGCAGAGCGTAAAACTGGCCGTCGCTGAAATTTCGCTGCACATCGCTCAGCTGCAGTCCCCGCATGCCGGACATACCGATGAAAGAAAAGACATTGGCAAAGGAGAGGGCCAGCGAATATTGCCCCGCTGCCTCAAAACCGCTGATCCGCGTAAGGAACACCGTCAGCAGCCATTGACAGAAAAAGTGGAAAAAGGTGGCGTATGTATTCAGGAAAAGCCCCGAAGTGATCTTCTTTCCGCTCTCTTTCATTATCTGTGCTTATAGAGGCCGACTTTGATCGCCATCTGGTAGACCCAAAGCAGACAGCTCATAAAGAAAGCCATATGGAAAAAGCGGTCGATAATCTCCAACTTGCTGCTGAGCCAGATCTTCTGCTTGAAGTTGTTATTGTAGCCATTTTCCTTAAAGAGCGTTATCCGGGGATTTTTGAGATAGTCCGGATAATAGCGCCGCATGATCTCCCGGCATTGGAGATAATGCTCCCGGCGCTCCCGGAAATTCTCACAAATACCTACATAAATCACGGAATAATACAGGATGATACACATGTACTCATACTGGGCATAGTCATCCTTATCCAGCCGGGGTGCCACATCCACCAGTTCGCGGAACGTACCGTCCATCTTCTGAGGCAGAAAGTTTTTCTTCTTTCTGTCCACATGGGTGAAAGAGGTGTTACGCATGAGGATGTTGTAATGGGCTTCATTAAGAGCCTTGTAGTTCCTGGTATGGGAGTTGATCTCGCTGTGGAGATAGAAGTCATCAAAATAGCTGTCGGGCTTGAATGAGATGCCGTTGTCCACAATGACACTACGGCGGAAAAAACAGCCCGGAAACGCACCGCGCACCCAGCGGGAGGCCTTTTCCGACAGGGTATGGCAGCCGAGGCTGTTCCCCTCGTCGTCCCAGATTCGGGTGCCCTGCAGCAGAATGTCCAGACTCTTATCCTTCAAGTGCCCATAGGCAAGCTCCAGATAATCTTCGTCCATCCAGTCGTCGGCGTCGTTGAAGAGGATGTACTCCCCCCGAGCCATATACATACCCTGGTTTTTGGAGAGAGACGCCCCTTGGTTTTTCTCCGCCTTCCAGTAATTCACGGGGATGTCCGGATGCTCCTTCATAAAGGCGAAGATGACCTCCTCGCTGTTGTCGGTGGAGGCATCGTTCACAAAGCAGATCTCAAAGTCCCGGAAAGTCTGGGACGCAATGGCGGAAAGTGCCGTGGGCAGATAGGCCCCGTCGTTATAGCAGGGCATGATTATACTGAAAAAGGGAGTATTCACAACACAAAGTCCTCCTCTTACACACAAAGATAAAAAACCAACTTTAATTATAACGCCAATGCACAGTTTTTTCAACCTATTTCGCAGGACGAAAGCGCGGGATGCTTTGCATCCCGCGCTTTTTTAAGCGATAAATTTTACGGCCAGCGGAAATATCGCTGCCGTCAGCAGCCCCGCCGTCACCAGGGACAGACTGCTCACCGCCCCCACCAGAGGAGATATCTCGTTGGCCTTGCTGGTTCCGATCACATGACCGGCCGTACCCAGCGCCACACCCCTGGCGATGGGGTTTTCCAGCCGGAACAGCCGGAACAGCCAGGGACTCAGCACGTTGGCCAGGATGCCGGTACAGATAATGGCCGCCGTGGCCAGCGCCGCCGTCCCGCCCGAAAGCTCGCTGAGAGGGGCACCGATGGCGGTGGTCACACTCTTGGGCAGCAGCGACACAGTCAGCGTCCGCTCAAACCCTGCCAGCAGAGAAAAGAGAACAATGAACAGAAGGCTGGCAAGCGTTCCCGCCGTAATCCCCGCAAACATTGCCCGCAAATCCTTTTTCAGCACCTGCAGCTGCTCATACATGGGCACCGCCAGTGCAATGGTTGCAGGAGTCAGGAGCCAGGCGATCCGGCTGTTTCCCGCCTGATAGCTGCCGACATCCAGCCCCGTGAGGGCAAGAGCGCCCAGCACAAAGAACACCGCGATCAGAATGGGGTTGCACAGGGGCGAACGCAGTTTCCGCTGGCAAAAGAGACCCAGCCGGTAACCCAGCAGTGTCAGCGCCAGAGGAAAGAGACTGTTTGAAAAAAAGTCACTCACGATCCTGCGCCCCCTTTCCCGCCATACGCTGGGCCACGCCGCCGCTGATGCCGAAAACCAGCACCGTGGAGGAGAGAATTAAAAGAGCGATGGGAAAAAGCTCCGGCGCAATCCATTCCCACTGCTGAACCAGACCCACCGCCGGACTTACAAAGAGCAGCGGCAAAATCGAAGTGAGAAAGGCTGCGGCGTCCTTCACCTGTTCCGCGCGGACAAGCCCTGTACAAAGTGCCGCAAAGAGCAGGAGCAGCCCATAGACCGCCGCGGGAATGGGCAGAGGAATCAGCCGCTGCAGGGCCTCCCCCACCAGGGTAAAGCCCAATAAAATCAGGAACTGGGACAGATACTTCAACGCTTATCTCCGGACGCGCTCAATGAGCCGGCGAACGTCGCCGCGGCTCCAGACCACAGGCACGGGATAGAGAGGGTTAGCCTCCTTGCGGGCCCAGGTGATCATCTGCTCGATGTCCTCGTCCCGAATCACGTCAAAGCCGTCGGGCAGACCCATCTTCGCGTTGGTTTCCTCAATCCAGGCGATGAAGTTATTGGCCTTCTCGGCACGGTTCTCGCCGCCGATGCCGCAGACATCGGCCAGATCGGCAAGGCGGGCATGGGCCGCGCTGCCGAACTCACGCATGACATGGGGCAGCAGCACCGCCATGGCCAGACCGTGAGCCACGCCGTAGAGGCCGCCCAGTGTGTGGCCAACCGCATGGACATAGCCCACGCAGCCGCGGGTAAAGGCACGGCCGGCGTAGAAGGCACCGCGCTGCATGTTCTGCCGGGCTTCCAGATCGCTGCCGTCCTCAAAGGCCTTGAGAATGTTGTCGTGGATGAGCTTCACGGCCTCCTTGGCCAGGAAGTTTTCCAGCTTGGTGTTGTAGGTATGGTTGGTATAGGCCTCCACGGCGTGGGCCAGGGCGTCCATGCCGGTGGTGGCGGTGGTGTAGGGAGGCAGACCCGTGGTAAGCTCGGGGTCCAGCACGGCGTACTTGGGGATCAGGAAGGGGTCGTTGATGGCGGCCTTCCGGTGGGTGGCTGAGTCGGTGATGACGGCGGCCACGGTGGTTTCGGAGCCGGCACCGGCGGTGGTGGGGATGGCCACAAAGGGCGGGATGGGCCAGTGAACCTTCAGCAGGCCCTGGAACTGGGCCACCTTCTTGCGGGGGTGGACAGCCTTGGCGGCAATGCCCTTGGCGCAGTCGATGCGGCTGCCGCCGCCCAGGGCCACGATGGCCTTGCAGCCGTTCTCCCTGTAGGTCTTATAACCCAGCTCCACATCGTCGGTGGTGGGGTCGGGCTTGTCAAAGGCCTGCACGGTGTAGCGGATGCCGTTCTCCTCAAAGCCGTCCAGCATGGGCTGCACCTGACCGCGGCGCACCATGCCGGAGCCGGTGACCACCAGAACGTCGTTGATCTTCTTCTCTTTCAGAAACGCGCCCAGCTCGCGGATCTTGCCGGGACCCTCCAGATAGTGGGGCATACGGTAGCCCATGAAGTAGTTGCCGATCTTCAGCACCGCCTGAAACGTGCGGCACCAGATGACTTCCAGCCGATAAGACATGCTCATAACGTATCCTCCTTCATTATCCTCCGGCGACCGGGGGCAGCAGCTGCACCACGTCGCCGTCGTTCAGTTTTGTTTTGGCGTTGGCCTTTTCACCGTTTACCAGAAGGTAGCAGCCCCGCAGGGCCTTGCGGTCAAAGCCCGCCTTCTCCAACCGGGCAAAGAGCGTCTTCACGCTCTCCGCCTCCACCTGCAGCTCCTTCACGCCGCTTTCCAGCCGCATGAGGCCGTAGAACTTCACGCAGATCACGGCAGAATGCGAAGCTTGCGGAGAGTTCTGTCCGTGGGGATGCCGCAGCAGTCCCAGCCACGGGCCGCGTAGTAGGTCTTCTTGAGTTTCTCCAGCGGCACCTTGGTCTCGGGCCGTTTGGGATCCTGGGGAGTGTCGGTAAGGCGCTTGGGGAGCTTGTCGTTGGCGGAGGAGACGCCAAATTTGCAGTTGATATAGCGCTCCAGATTGTAGCCGCGCTCGCCGCACTGGATGTATTTGCCGAAGTCCATCTTCATGCCCACGGCGTAGGGGAACATCTTCGTGTGGTGGAAAACCGGCAGATGCAGCATGGCAACGCGGGGGCACTTGTTGATCAGGCGCACGGCCCAGCCCACATGGGGCACCACGGCGTTGACGGTCTTGGTAATGACGCCGTTGGGCTTGGTCAGCAGGAAGCCGGGGAAGAAGGCATAGGAGGTAAAGAGGCACTGGCCGGAGGCGGATATCATCTCCATGAGGTCCTGGAAAAGCATGGTAAAGTCGGCCTTGGCCTTGGGCGTCTGGGGATTGGCGTTGAGGCCGAGGCCCTCCACGATGACGAGATAACCGGCGTTCAGGTGGCAGCCGCCGCGGTTGGCCACGGCGTAGCCGAGGCCCTGACCCACGGCCCGGCGGGGCTCATAGGCCGCCAGTTCCAGACCCTTGGAATGCATGGCAAAGTCCTTGCCGCCGTACTTCTCGCTGAGACGTTTGCTGCCCTCGGCCAGCTCCACGCCGATGCCGCGGCGGTGGGCGATGTCGTCAAAGATCCGGGAAAGCTCGTCGGTGCTGCCAAAGTGCAGCCCGTTGTCCCAGAGTCCCTGTTCATTGGCCTCCATGGCCCAGGCGATGGTGTTGGCGGCGGAGATGGTGTCCATGCCCAGCTCGTCCAGCTCATAGTTCCAGTCAAGGATCTTCTGCAGGTCGTTGTTGCAGATGTTGCCGCCCAGCAAACCCAGGGTCTCCAGCTCGGGTCCCTTCACCGCCTGTCCCTGCACCGTTACGGTGCGGGCACAGCGGATGGGGCAGGAGACACAGCCCTTGTTGGTGATGTTGAACTCCTCGGCCAGACGCTCGCCGCTGACATCCTCAAAGTTCTCGTATTGACCGGCGGAGTAGTTTCTGGTAGGGAGAAGACCATGCATCTGCATGCTGGTCACAAGACCGGCGGTGCCCAGCTTGGGCAGCTGAGAGCCGGTGAGGGGGTGGCTCTGCAGATACTTGATCCACTTCTTGATCCACTCTTTGCTTTTTTCCTTGTCGTGGAGGTTGATGGGCTTATTACCCACGGCCACCACAGCCTTGAGGTTCTTCCAGCCCAGCACGGCACCGAGGCCGGTACGGCCGGCGGCCCGCTCATCGCTGATGATGGAAGCGTATTTGACAAGGTTCTCACCCGCCGGGCCGATGCAGAGCTTGCCGAACTTGGTCTTGCCCATGATCTCCGTGAGCTTTTCCTGACACTCGCCGGTTTTTGTTCCCCAGAGATCAGCGGCATCGTGGAAGCGGATTTCCTCCTCGCCGATCTCCAGCCAGGTGGGGCTCTCGCACTTGCCCTTAAGGATCACCGCGTCGTAACCGGCCTTCTTAAGATAGGTGCCGAAGCCGCCGCCGCAGTTGGAGGAGGCCAGGATGCCGGTCTGGGGGGACAGGGCAGAGATATTAAAGCGGGAAGAACTGGGTGCACCGGTACCGGTGAGCGGGCCGGTGGAGATAACCACCCAGTTTTCCTCGGAAAAGGCGGTCTCCTTTCCGCTGAGATGGTCGGCCAGAATGCGGGCGGCCATGATCTTACCGCCTATGTAAAGGTCTCTCTGTTCATCCGTCCAGGGATATTCTTCGCTGCTGCGGCTGGTAAGGTCAATGGCCAGCACCTTGCCCATATAGCCGCCATACTTCGTTGCCATGGAATCCCTCCTTCTTGTTTACGGACCTATTATAAACCTGTATTTTCACTTTATCAATGCCTCTCACAGAGAAAACAACTCGAAATCCCCGTGGAGAATGTCAATATAATGCAAAACGCCGCTCTCCACATCCCGCCCGGTGAGGAAACGGACGCCCAGCGCCGCCTGCACCGCGGCGCAAAGGGCCGGCGTAAAGCTCAGGGCGCTCTTGTCCCCCGGCTCGTCTTCCCCCTGGTAAAGCCGCTCCACCAGGCCGTCCCCGGGCAGACTCAGCGCCGCCTGCGCCGTCCAGCCGCCGATGGCTCCGAAGACACAGGGCACGAGCGCGCCCGCAAGAATTTTCCGCGCGGCTACGCTGTCCAGCCCATCCAGGACCAGATCGCAGCCGGCCAGAAGCTCCGCCGCGTTTTCTGCTGTAAGAAAAACGGGATACGCCTCTGCCTTTATGTTCGGATGGATGCGTCTCAGCCGCGCCGCGGCGGCCGTCGCCTTGCTTTGGCCCAGCAGGGCCGGCTCAGACAGGAGCTGCCGATTGAGATTGCTTTCCTCAAAGACATCGCCGTCGATAACGCGGACCGTACCCACGCCGAGCCGGCCCAAAAACTCGACCAGATACCCGCCCAGACCGCCGCAGCCCACAACCGCCACGGTCCTTTGGCGAAGAAGGCTCTGCTCAGCCTCGCTTATCGCCGGGATATTTCGTAAATAGCGTTTTTCAACCATGGGCACGCCTCCTTTTTTCTGACACAAAAGCGGAGTGATATCACTCCGCTTTTGTGTTTTGTCAATTTATACGGTAAATTACATAGCCGCCGCTTTCGCAGAAAAATTCAAAGCCGAAGGGGGGTTCCTCCCGCCTTGCAAAGGCGGAGTCATCCCGTACGCCGATGTAGTCAACCCGGGACGCACACAACTGCTCATACGCCCAGACCGGATCGCTGAAGTCCTGCCCGTTTCCTTCCGTAAAAAAGTCATCGTGGAGAACAACCGGCGCAACGGCGCCTTCCTCCAGCGGCTGGTCAAAGTATTTCCACTGCCGATCCCGACAGGCGCCGACCAGCTCTATTCTTTCGGAGTACTGTCTGAAAAAGCAATCCCATTCTCCCAGCCAGACGACCCTCACCCGCTCGTCCTCTTCCAACCCCTCCAGCATCCGGGACCCGGCCTCTTCCCACGGATCGGAAAGGTTGTAGGGGCTGTCCCACAGCATATTCCAGAGACTCACCGCTCCGCGGGTAATGGTACGGCCGACCTCTGTGGATCTCGCAAAAACAACTCCCGCGCCGCCGCTCAGAATGAGGGCCGCAGACAGAAGCCACACGGCCGCCCCGGAGAGTTTCAGACGCTTTACCGGGCGGTTGCCGACGATTTCGGCGACGGCATACGCCGGCAGGAAATAAACCGGGGCCATCCAGAACAGCCGGAAATAGACATTGCCGGTGGTGAGGTATCTGGACACCGGCCCGATCAGAAGGGGGTTGGCAAAGGTAAGAAACAGCGTTATGCAGCCGCCCGCAACAACCAGTTTTGCCGCTTTGGAACCACGCATCAGCGTATAAACCAGCGCCGGCAAAAGGATGCCCAGATACCAGACATTCAACCCTTCGGCCAGGGCATCCGTCCACTTGGGAGTCTCGTACGAAAAGTACTCTGTGGGCGTTGTCGCTATGGTCAGGTAGGAAAGGCCTGCATAAACGAGGACCGGAAGACAAACCAGAAACAAGGGCAGGAGTAATTTGAAGAAATCCTTCCTGCGCTCCAGCAAAAGGTAGGGCAGACCCATGGTCAGACAGCAGAGAAACGGCCAATATACGCCAACAATGGTGGAGGCAATACCGGCGGTAAAGATCAGGCCAAGATATGCCCACTTCTGCCACGCAATATGCTCTCTGCCGCATTCGACAATCTGCGCACAGGCAAAAACCAGCGCCGGGTAGATGATGGCGCTCAGAAGGGTCTTACCCTGGGAAGGATAACGGCAAACCCAGAAGGAAACCGTGCTGAACTTCCGAATGTCCGGAACGATCAGCAATATATACACGCAAAAGAACACACAGGCCGCTGTGACGGAGTGCTTATGGCGTGTGATGCTGCAAAACGCCTGATAAAAAGTGCAGAAAGAAACGATCTGAACCACAAGAGCCAGCGCTTTTCTGGAAAAGATGGTCGGATGCAGACCGAAGAGAAAACTCCCGTATGCCTTGAACGCCTCCAGCGTGGAAGCATCCACACTCGCCGGAAAAGACGTTTCTTCCAACCCGGTCCAGGCAAAGCCGTGGGAAATGCCCAGTCGGTTCTGCGCCAGCATTTCCATAGCTCTCGGCAGATAGTAGCTGTTATCCGAGTTGTCGAAGGGGAGAAAAACGGAAAAAAGAATAAATGCGCCGATGGCGGCTGCCGTCGCCAGCACAAGAAGCGGAACCCGGCGGAACTGCGCATAATGCTCTTTCACCTGCTGCAACAGGGCTGTGCGGCAGGCTTCCTGAGACAAAACCCAAATGCCGGCCAACACAAAAAGCAGCAGAACTCCCGTATACATCCAGAAGAGGAGGGAAAACGATGCATCCAGCCGAATCATCGGATAGGCAAGCACATGAAAAGCCGCCAGGAGCGCCAAAAAGCCCGTCATAAAAGCATGGGTAAACGAAAATGGACTTTTCAGCAGTTTCTCCGCCGCAAGTCCGGTGAAAAACACGATGAAAAGCATGGCCAAAGCAGGAAGCAAATACATTTTTCAGCCCTCCTCAGGCTGCAGTTTAACAGGTCGGCCACAGACTGTCAATAGGAGCAAAAAACCCTGGTATTCCTGCATCGGCGGCCGCAACCGGCAGCAAAAAAGGTGTTTGGTTGACAAAGCACGGCATAATGCTTATACTCTTTAAGTATAAGTGGAAGCATGTCCTTTTTTGGGATATCCTTCAAAAAAGCACCGCACGGAGCTTGCCGTGCAGGAAGGTGATACATATATATAAGCTGCTTATCATTGTCCCGGCCTATAACGAAGAAGCCAGTTTGAGGACAACCATTGAAATGCTGAGGACCCAGCCCCATGATTTCGTCATTGTGAACGACGGGTCCACCGATCGAACCGCACAGATCGCTGAAGAAGCGGGCGCTTTGGCAATCAATCTTCCGTTTAATCAGGGCCTCGCGGGAGCGTTCCTTGCCGGCATGCAGTATGCCGCAACCCACGGTTATTCCCATGCCATCCAGTTCGACGCGGATGGTCAGCACCTTCCCGAGTATATAACGCCGATGCTGCAGACGATGGCACAGGACGGCGCAGACATCATGATCGGTTCCCGGTTTCTGGATGCGCCCATGCCCCGCTCCCTGCGAATGCTCGGCAGCTCCCTGATCCGGCTGATGATGAAGCTGACCACGGGACAGCATCTTACGGATCCCACCAGCGGCATGCGCATGTATAACCGCCGCATGATTGAGCTGTTCTCCTCCCGCACCGACCTGACCCCCGAGCCGGACACCCTCGCCTTTTTAATGCGCAATGAAACCCGCGTAGATGAATTTCCCGTGAAAATGCAGGAGCGGCTGGCCGGCGTCAGCTATCTCAGCTCCTTCGCCGCCGTAAAATACATGGCGCGTATGGTCTTTTCCATTATGATGATCCAGTTTGTCCGGGGAAAAATCCGTGTACAGGAGGCGTGGAAATGAGTGCAGGTCTGTCCGTTTTATTCCGGCTCCTTTTGATGCTGGTATCCTTTGGTACCGTTGCGTTTTTCCTGCGCAAAATCCGGAAAGCCAAGGTGCAGATTCAGGACGTGCTGTTCTGGCTGATGTTTTCCGCCATTCTGCTGGTACTGTGCATTGTTCCGGAGCTGCTGTCCTATTGCAGCCGAATTCTGGGCGTACAGTCGCCGGCGAACCTGCTGTTCCTGATCATCATCTTCCTTTTGATGATTCACCAGTTTTCCTTAACGCTGAAAGTTTCCATGCTGGAGAAAAAGCTCTATCAGCTGGGAAGAAAAACGGCTCTGGATGAAGCCGAGGAAAAGAAAAAGGAGAGCTAATATGAAAATCCTGTTTTTAAACTTCCCTTATTTATTCGACATAAGCCGCGCCAGCCGCTGGCCCGAGAAAACCAAGAGCGGCACGCTGTATTATCCCTACTGGCTGTGCTATGCCGCCGGCGTCTGCATGGAGCAGGGCTTCGAGGTGGAGCTGGTCGACTGCATCACCAAAAAGATGAGCCGGGAAGACACCGTTGCGCTGGTCCGGAAGAGCGCTCCCGATTATGTCATGGGCGAGCTGACCACCTCCACCTGCGATTACGATTACGGCACCATTCGGGCCATCCGTAAGGCCTGTCCCGACGTAAAGATCCTGATCGGCGGCACCCATGCTACCGTTCTCTCGGAGCAGGTTTTGAAGGAGTGCCCGGAAATCAATGTCATTGTTCGGCAGGAATACGACTATACCATCGGCGAAGTTATCCGCGCCGGGGACAAGCTGGAAACCGTGCCCGGTATTACTTACTGCGCAAACGGGCAGATCGTAAAAAATCCGGACCGCCCCTGGCTGGAAAGTCTGGACGATCTTCCTTTTGTGTCCCGGGTATATGAGAAGTTCCTGGATGTAAACGACTATTATTACGCTTTCGCCCGCAAGCCCATGATCCAGATTTTCAGCGCAAGAGGCTGCCCCTTCCACTGCAACTTCTGCTCTTACCCCGAAAGCATGAGCGGCCGCTGCTTCCGCAAGCGCAGCGCCGGGAACTTTGTGGATGAGCTGGAATACATAGCAAAGAACATGCCCTACATCCAGGAGATCTTCATCGAGGACGATACCTTTACCGTAGACCGCAAGCGGGTCATCGCCATTTGTGATGAGATCATGGCCCGCGGCCTGAAGCTGGTCTGGTCCTGCAACACCCGCGCCGATCTTCCCTATGAGGTCATGGCAAAAATGCGTCAGGCCGGCTGCCGACTGCTGGTGGTGGGCTACGAGTCCGGCAATCAGAACGTTCTGGACGAAACCCGGAAGGGCATCCGGCTGGAGCAGTCTTTGGAATTCGCCAAGAACACCAAGAAGCTGGGTATCAAGGTATTTGGCTGCTTCATGATCGGTCTGAAGGGCGACACCCGCGAAACCATTGAGGAAACCTTCCGCTTTGCCAAGAAGGTCTATCCCGATATGTGCTTTTTCCAGCAGGCGGTTCCCTTCCCCGGCACGGCGTTTTACAGCTGGGCAAAGGAAAACGGCTATCTGCGGACAGAGGATTACTCCCGGTGGCTCAACGCCGACGGCTATCTGGACTGTCTGGTGGATTATCCCTACGCCGACCACAGGGAGATTGAGCGCATTCGCGATAATCTGATGAGCCGCTATTATTTCTCCTTTACTTACATCTTCAAGACCTTCCTTGCAAACCTCAGCTGGATCGAGTTCAAGCGGGTCACCAAGAGCGGTTTTAATTATATTCTCTTCCGGATCAAAAAGCTGGGAAAGTAAACAGGTGAGTTTTATGAGTTATAAGCCGGATGAATTAAAGAAAGTACAGGCCATAGAGGTTGAAGTTCTAAAGGAAATCATCCGCATTTGTGAAAAAAACAAGATCGAATACTTCGGCTTTTATGGAACCGTTCTTGGAGCCGTTCGCCATAACGGCTTTATTCCATGGGATGACGACATCGACATTGCAATGCTGCGCGACGACTATGACCGCTTTCTGGAAATCGCACCGAGTCAGTTAAGCCCGGGCTTTTCTCTGCAGCATTTCACCACAGAGCAGGATGCTCCTGCCTATTTTGCAAAGGTCAGAAAAGACGGCACAAAATTTGTGGAGAGCAATTTCAAGCACTTAGACATACACCATGGCATTTTTGTAGATGTCTTTCCTCTGGATAAGATCCCGACCAATGTATATGCCAAAAAGAAGCACTATTATTTAACCCAGCTTTGGCTGCAAGCCTATCTGAGTAAAAGCTTGTACAAAACCGCTAAGCATGTTACTTCCAATCCCTTCAAAAGAGTTTGCGCGGATGCCGTCCGAACCATTTTGCACATTTTACTTTTACCTGTAAAGAAAAGTTGGTTATTCCGGCAGCTGGACAAAAGTGCGTGCAAATACAGAGATTCCGACTCAACGCTGGTATCTTTTTGCAATACTCCCTGGGAGTGGGATTCAAGCTGGTTGCTTCCGACGAAGAAAGTCCCCTTTGAGGATACTTACATCGCCATTCCCGCAAATTATGATGAAGTTTTAAAAAATCGGTACGGCGATTATATGAAGCTGCCGCCGGAGGATAAGCGCGTTTCTCATATGCCTTATGAGTTGGACTTTGGAAGTGACGGCAACAAATAATACAAACGTTTTTTGATGAACGGGGAAATGGTTGACATCGCCCCCTCGGGAAATGGTTTTGATTATGTGTGACAGAATGATGAATGAATCACCAAAGGTTTCCGCGATTATTCTCGCCGGCGGCTTAGGCAACCGTTTTCATGGGAAAAAGCAATTTGAGACAATTGCAGGTATGCAGATGTGGGAACTGCCGTATAAAAAGGCCTGCCGTTTGCTTGGCCCTGAGAATGTTACCGTTGTTGGCGTTGATATACCGGGTGGAAAAACCAGAACAGGATCCGTTATCAATGGATTGATGGCCGTGGATTCTAATACAGATAGGATTCTGATTATTGAGGCGGCTCGTCCTCTGGTTACCGAAGAACAATTAATACAACTTGCCGAAGCAAATCATCCGTCCACCACTTTTGTAAGACCTTTGGTTAATACGGTGACGTATAGAGATGGCAGATACCTAAACCGCAATGAACTGTATGAGTTGCTGACACCTCAGGCCTTTGATTACAAGCTGCTTAAAGAAGCACTGACAAGCGGACAGTTTTATGATGTAACAGATGAAACAAGAATCATGTTTGAGTATCATGGAATTCGTCCTTTGTTCATTGAAACGGAAGCAAGTTTGATGAAAGTAACTTATCCGGAAGATATCCATGTTGTGAGATATTTGATTGAAAGGGCGCAAGAATGATAAAGGTACTTATAACCGGCGGAAACGGCGGAATCGCACAGGCTATTTCAGACAAATTCCACGAACTTCCGGGTTATGTAGTCAGGACGCCCGGACGGGCTGAATTGGATGTTACAGACGTTGCAAGCGTTGATGCATATGTTGCGGCATGGACTCCTGACATTTTGATAAACAACGCCGGATACATTACGGTGCAGTCCATTGGCGATTGTAATATTGAAGATGAAAAAAGAGTTCTGGATATAAACCTGTTTGGGGTATTTAATTGTACAGCCGCTGTATTTAGATATAATCCGGATGCCCGGATCGTGAATATTGGATCCGCTGCAGCCAAGAAAGTACATGGAACTTGGTCCTCTTATTGCGCCTCGAAAGCTGCGGTTGTAATGGCCACGCGGTGCTGGGCCGAGGACGGTAAGCGCTGTATATGTGTTTCTCCCGGGCGTACAGAAACAAAAATGCGCCGCTTCCTTTATCCCGAAGAGGACAGAGAAACATTAATGCGTCCGGAAGACTTTGCGCAAATAGTTGTATATGCATCCCAGGGCTTATATGAAAATGGATCAAATATCGATGTCAATATCGGCAATGTTCAGGCGCTTATTGCCGAGAATAAGAAGTAATGTAATACTAAATACGTAAAGGATAAGTTTGAGTTGAATTGTTCAGAATACTTTGTGGACTTTTTGATTAACCACGGTGTATCCGATATATTTGGATACGCCGGTGGTTACATTGTCCCGTTTATGGATGCTCTTTATCGGCGCAGAGAGGAAATAACAACACACGTTTGTTATAACGAGCAAGGCTGTGCATTGGCAGCCAACGGGTATGCTCGGACAAGCGGAAAACTTGGTGTTTATTTTACTACCTCAGGGCCGGGTGCCATGAACGGTATGACCGGTCTTGCTGATGCGTGGTTTGACGGGATCCCCTTAATGGGTATCTGTGGAAATGTCCCTACAAATGAAATGCGTGGTTTCTCTGGAATCCGGCAAAACGGATTTCAGGAGATGGATCTGGTGACTATGACAAGAAATATCACCAAATACTCTGTTACGGCAAATACAGGAACAGGGTTTAGCGAGATTATAAGCCGTGCATTTAACATGGCGTTATTGGGAAGAAAAGGAGGGGTAATCATTGATTTTCCGCTCGATATACAACAAGCCCGTGTTGCTGGCAGGTAATGGGATTCGCAGTGCTGATGCCGTTGATATGCTTCATGAATTTGCAAAGAAAACCAATATTCCCGTGCTTACCACGATGAATGCGGTTGATCTTGCACAGGACGAGTTGCATATTGGCTACATTGGTACCCATGGCAACCGTGTTGCAAATATGATTTTAAATGAGTGTGATCTGCTTGTTTCCATCGGTGCAAGATTGGGCATTCGTCAGGTTGGACGCAATGCAGAACGTTTTGCACCAAAGGCAGATCTTGTTCGTTGCGATATAGATGAGTATGAACTCAGCCGAAACATTAAACCGAATGAAAAAAAGTATCATACGGATGCCCGGGACTTTTTCAGGCTTCTCATGGAGGAAAATGTTGGAGACTTTTCACACTGGAAAGCTCAGTGCATGAAGGCAAAAGAATTGCTGGCTGATATTGACTGCCAGCCCGGAAATCATGCCGTTGAGAAAATTTCTTCCCTTCTTCCTGAAAACCCCGTAATTTCTGTTGACGTTGGAATGAGTCAGTGCTGGTGCGCACAATCCTTGCATCTAAAAGGACATGCCGGACGAATCCATATTAGCGGTGGTTTTGGTATTATGGGCTGTGCACTTCCCTATGCCATTGGTTCTTCGATCGCTATGAAAGGAGCCAAAACATACTGTATTTCCGGTGATGGCGGATTCCAGATGAACATACAGGAATTGGAGACGGTAAAAAGAGAAAAACTTCCAATAAAAATTTTTATTCTTAACAATCACGCTCTGGCTAAAATCAGCGAAACCCAGCATTACTCTTGTGATGACCGTTTCGCTGCTACCGCTTTCTCCGGCGGATATACGGTTCCTAACTTCCGGAAAATCGCTGAAGCTTATGGAATCAGGGCTGCAGCACTGCCTTCTTACAATGACTTAGACAATTATCTTGAGTGGATCAATGACGACGAACCTTGCTTATTTGATATTGATCTGCCCGAAAACAGCTTGCTGACACCAAAAATCAATTTTGAAAGCGGAGTGATTTTACCCAAGCTGCCGGATGACATCAAGGAACAGGTATTTAGGATTTTGCAGTAAGTCCGCATAGCCTGACTTAGCTGAACAGGATTTAATATGAGTATTACAAAACGGCAGAAAGGTGCCTTATGGAACGCTCTCGGCAGCACCATGTACGGCGCCAACAGCTTCATCATGCTGGCGCTGGTCAGCCGGGTCGGCACCGTGGAGGAGACCGGTTATTTTGGCATCGCTTTCACCACCGCCCAACTTCTTTACATCGTCGGTCTGTTCGGCGTTTCCCATTACCAGATGACGGACTACGGCGAAAAGTACAGCTTCCGGAGCTACGCAAGGGCACGTTTCATTACCTGCGTTTTCATGCTGCTGTGCTGCGCTGCTTCCATTGTGCTGCTGGGCTTTACCGGAATCAAGCGCACCTATACCCTGGTGCTGACGCTGCTGATGCTGCTGAACGTGGTGGGGGAGCTGTTCCAGTCTCTGTTCTTCCAGAAAAACCGGCTGGATCTTTCCGGTTCAGCCCTCTTTTTCCGTACCTTTTGGCCACTTCTCCTCTTCTGCGCGGTGGTGCTTCTTACCCGCAGCATCCTGTTGGCGGTTTTGATGCAGACAGCTGCCAACCTGCTGATCACCATGTACTATGGCATCCGGGTCGCACCCGCGTTTATTGCAAAACCCAGCCCGGAAAAAAAGAGCGGCGATACCGCGTGGAACGTTCTGCGCGAGTGTCTGCCGCTGGCAGGAAGTTTCCTCCTGATGAATGTGGTCATCAACGCCTCCAAGTACGGCGTTGAATTCTGCATGGACGACACGGCACAGGGATACTTCAACATGATATTTATGCCCGCGCAGGTCATCAATCTGTGCTGCCAGTTTTTTTGCAAACCGTTCCTGAACCAGTATGCCCAGCTGCTTGCACAGAAAAAACGCATGGAGTTTTCTCATTTGCTGAAAACCCATCTGCTGCTTCTGGGTGGATTCACGCTGCTTGGCTGCGTGGCTGCCCGGCTTTTGGGTGTGCAGGTTCTGGGTTTTGTCTACGGAAAGGATCTGTCCACGCTGGAGTGGCCTCTGACGTTCATCATACTGGGGGGCGGTATATTTGCTCTTTGCCAGTTATTCTATTATATTCTGGTGATTATGCGTCGGCAGAAAGCCATCCTCGCCGTCTACATCGGGGCGGGAATCGTTTCCGCCGTTCTGGCCTTTGTTCTGGTTTCCGCTTACGGGATCATGGGCGCGGTGTTTGCCTTTGTCGAAACCCACGCGCTGATTCTGGCCGCCTATTTTCTGATTACCGCCGCATTCTTCCGCAGACAAGAGGAGATATAGCCATGGAAAGGATGATAAGCAGGGAAGAGGGAATTTCCCCGCCGCCGCGCATTTTCTCTCTTGCCGGTCTCAAAGGTCTCGCTGCGCTGATCGTTTTTGCAAATCATTTCGGCGGCGCCTTTTTTGAAGCGGGGCTCCGCCCCTGGGAGCAGTTCCCCTGGCTCACGTTTTTCTTTAACGGAACGTTCATGCTGCATGTGTTCTACACTGTGAGCGGCTTATTTACCGCCTATTCTCTGTTTCGCCGGGCGGGGCAGAAGCACAAATTCCTTGTACGGCTTATCAACCGGTACATTCGCCTTGTAATTCCCGTTCTGTTAATCTGTTTGATCATCTGTCTGATGCAGCGGCTGGGCTTTTATGCTGCCTATGAGCCGATGAAAAGCATCACGCTTTCCACACGCGCTGAGCGCGATGCCGTGAATTACTACAGCATCTATCCCCTGTGGGAGGTTTTTGTAACCGCTTTCAAGGCGCCGCTTGTATCGACTACGAAGTTTACGTTTGTAATCTGGATGCTCCCCTATATCTTTCAGGGCTTTATTGTCTCGCTTATCTTTGCCCTGCTTGTCCGTTCCCGGAAGCCGGCGCTGGCAGTCTGCATGCTGCTTGCCGGCTGCCTGTTTCTGTGTATCACCGGCGATTTCCCGCTGGCCTCCTTCGTGATCGGCGTCCTGATTGCCTATGCTTACCTGCATCTGGATATAGAGAAGCCGCTTTTTCGTGTTCTTGGCGTGCTCGGCATGGCGGCGGCCTTTCTGGCCGGATCCCATTGGCCCGGCGATGAGGGGCGCAATGTCATAACCGCTTTGCTTTTGCGTTATCTCCCCCATTGCACGCCCCTTTATGTGGCGGGCGCGGCGGCTTTGGTGGCTGGCATTCTGATCCTCCGGCCACTGGAGAAGCTGTTTTCGGCCAGACCCTTTGTTTGGTTGGGGAATACTTCTCTGGGCATATTTTTAACCCACGATATGTTCCAGATTGCTGTCGGCGCAAATGTTTTCCTGCTGGTATATCGGCTGAGCGGAAGCATGGCCCTCTCTCAGCTTGCGGCGTTCCTGATCGCTGCCGCGGGCACCCTGTGCGGTGGGTATGTTATATCGAAGCATCTGGATCCTCTTGTCGCCCGCATGCTTTCCAAAGCGTGGCGGCGCATTGGAATGGAAGAAAGACTCTCCTGACAGAAAAGGAGTTTGCCATGGCTGCGATTACGGTTGCCATCACAACGCACAATCTGGAAAAGTACATAGAGCCCTGTCTGCGGGAGCTGATGGCCCAGACCTTTCAGGACTTCGATATACTGGTCTACGATGACTGTTCCGCAGACCGGACCCGTGAAATTCTTGCGCAGTTCCAGACGCAGCCGGGCGATAAACTGCAGGTGATTTTGGGCAGGGAGCCCCAGAAGCTGCCGGCCAGAGCCCGGAACGCCATCCTGCGTTCCGGAAAGATCCGGGGCAAATACATCGTTTTTCTGGACGGCGATGACAGCATTGAGCCGGACTTTCTGGAGCAGCTTTACACAGCGGCGGAGAGCCGCCATGCGGATCTGGCTCTCTGTGCCTATGACCGTTTCGAAGATGAGAGCGGCAAGGTGCTGTGTCAGGAGATGCGCGGATATCCCCCGGTGTTTCAGTTGGGTGCGGCCGCTGCGCCCAGTCTGGCGCTGATCAACACATCGCTATGGAATAAGCTCATCCGATGCGATCGGCTGCAGGAGCTGTATATGCCGGAGTTTTCCGTTGGCGAGGACGCGGCCTTTCTCCAGTCGATTTATATGCGCTGTCAGAAAATCGCCTGTGTGGATCAGATTCTGATCCACTATCGGGTCAGAGCCGGTTCGGTTATTTCCAACACCCCGGAGGAGAGCATCTACAGCTTTGCCCGGGAGCTGCACACTTTGTGGCTTGGTACATGCGACAAATGGATGAAAGACAATCTGGCCTTCGCTGCGTTTATACATATCGGCTTGTCCATGCCGATACGGGCCTACGACAATCCGAACACCAATGTACGGGCTGTGCTGGGCTGGGTGCGTCGCTTTTTCTCCGAGGATTTTCATTGGTTCCGCGGAAATCCATACCTGAAACTCCCCTACTTGCTCGGTCTGGGATTTAAGGGAATTTGTATCTATGCTGCCCTGATCTGCCATAAGCTGCGTTGCTTCCCCCTCCTTCTCGGAGCATACAAAGCCGCAACAACGCTTTTGCATATGGACATCAAGTTCTAACATCCGCCTGCATATCCCGCAGGCGGATGTTTCTTATATTTTGCAAAGAATATTTCCCCTCTCCTTGCAAACAATAGCAACGCAAGACAAAACAAGGAGAGAGACTATATGAAAGCAACCGGAATTGTCCGTCGCATTGATGACCTTGGAAGAGTCGTCATTCCCAAGGAGATCCGCCGCACCCTGCGCATCCGCGAGGGTGACCCGCTGGAGATCTACACCGAAAAAGACGGCGAAGTAATTTTTAAAAAGTACTCCCCCATGGGCGAGCTCTCAGAGTTCGCCGGGCAGATTTGTGAAAGCGTCCACAAGGCCACCGGTACCCTCACCGTGGTCTGTGACCGTGACAGCGTCATCGCCGCCGCCGGCGGCGGCCGGAAGGAGTTGATGGAAAAACGTGTAAGCCATGAGCTGGAGCAGATCATGGAGGATCGCCGCTCCTTCTCTCCCGAAAGCGGCAGCGCCGCGGTGCCTCTGTTGGAAAATGGCAGCAGCTATACAGTTTCCGCTGCCGCACCCATTCTCTCAGAGGGCGATGTGCTGGGATGCATTGTTTTTGTGGGCCACAACGGCGTCGCCGCCACGGAACTGGAGCTGAAGCTGGCCCAAACGGTGGCTCTCTTTCTGGGGCGGCAGCTGGAGGGTTGAGCAAAAGTTTTTCCAACTCAGGTGTTGACTTAAGGGCAAAAGTATGTTAATATAACTCTTGCCCAATATCGCGGGGTAGAGCAGTCGGTAGCTCGTCGGGCTCATAACCCGGAGGTCGTAGGTTCAAGTCCTTCCCCCGCAACCATATGGAAAACCCTGAAACCATAACGGTTTCAGGGTTTTCTTTTTTGCTTTCGCAAGATAAAGTACACCGTCAAAAAACAGCCATTTAGCGCACATTTGGCGCACAAAGTACGGAAAAATTCTGCCGTTCACGCGTTTTCATGCCGTAAAAGCATGTCTGCAATACACTCCGCGGCCCGGGTTTTGGCATCCTCGATGAGGTGTCCGTAAATGTTTTCCGTGGTTGTGGGGGTGGCGTGCCCGAGCTGCTTGGACACGGTTACCGTATCCACTCCGTTGGCAATCAGCACAGAGGCAACCGTGTGGCGAAAGGCATGGGGGTTGATATGAGGCAGCCCATGCCGCTTGGAAAAGTCAGAAAGCCATCCCGTGATGCTCTCCGGGTTCATGGATTCTCCGTTGTCCTTCGTGAAAACATAACCGGTTTCTACCCAGCGATCCCCATTTAGAAGCCTCAGCTGCAGTTGTTCTTTTCGATGCTTTTTCAGCAGTGCTACGGTTTCACAGGGAAGGCGAAGCAGGCGTACCGTCTTCGTCTTGGTGCTGTCTTCATAAACGCCCTTCTCGGGAGAATACAGCAGCGCAGAGCAAATACGCACAGTGTGCTGTGTAAAGTCAACGTTTTCCCACTTGAGTCCCATGATTTCGCCGCGCCTACACCCGCTCACCAAAAGCAAGTGCGTGATAACCCGCCACTTGAGAGGCTCCGTCTCCAATGCGTTGAGAATCGCCGGCATATCCTGAGGCTGGAAATAGTTTACCTCTTTTGTTTTTGCCTTCGGTGGTGTGGCCTTGGCGGCGGCATTGTATGGAACAAGCATTTCCTTCTCCGCCTGAGCCAGCACTGTGCGTATAAAACGGTGGTGCTCCAGTATGGTCTTTTCACCCAATAACCCCTCGTCTGTTTCCAGTAAAAACAAACGCTCTGTCCTTTCACCCAACGCCTTTGCAATGGCCTGTGCCGATGCAAGGGCGATTTTCTTTTTTTGACAGGCCGCGGTGATAGTAGAAGCGCCGATGCCGGCAGCGGTGGCCAGAGCCACCCGAGTGAGCTTACGCTCATTCAGCAGTCTGGACAGGTCGACAGATGCCACAGCGGTTGTTCCGCGCTTGGAAACACCGGGCCGGGAGAGATCCGCATACAGTTTGTTGAGATGCTGAGGCCGAATCTCGGCCAGCTTCAGATGCCCGATCGCGGGATAGATGCGCTCGGTCAATTCGCGATACCGCACCAGTGTAAGGTGCTTGCAACCGCTTCTCTCCTTCAGCCCCAGAACATATTCGGCATACTGGGCAAAGGTCTGGCGGTTATCAACCTGATAACCGAGCTCTATTTCCCGTTCGAAATCCAGAGCAGCCCGTTGTACTTCTTTATTTATTTGACGCTCCGTCATTCCCGGCTCCGGTTTCCATGTGCGGTAATGACGAACCTGCTTGCCTTCAAGGTCGCGGCCTTTGGTTATGGTGATTTTATAGGTGACGCCGTTTTTGCCGTCAATTTTCTTTATATTAGCCATTTGTTCCTTCTTTGCGTGCTTGTTGAAAACGTGATGGGTACCGGCAAACTCTGTGACAGAATTTCATCACCGAATCGCTCATGGAAGCAGCCGCACGTGTAGTATAAAGCATATTTGCAGAATCGACTGACAAAGTGATTTTTCCGTCATCCGTCAACGAGATGTCGTCATCATAGAGTTTATAATATGAATTATCGCTGTATTTGAGCACAGTTCGAAGGTTCTCAAATATGATGGCAAGTTTTTGATATGGCCCATCAGAGGATAAAAAGAAGTCAATAAAAGCGGTGATTAAATCCCCGTGAGCGTGTCCTTCTTTTAAGCGTAGTACGGCCTGCGGAGATAACCCCAGCATATCGCACACATTTTTTAGGTATGAATTGCAAAGCGTTCATCCCTTCAGACCGGATGTTAGGTTACATCGTTTTAAATAATAGCAACGATTCAACGTTTCCAACGTTTGTTTTATATTGAGAATGTTTTCGCATTACTTCCGTAAAACAATGGCCTCGACATCGTTTCCGCAAGTTCGATGTTGCCATACCGGAACTTTTCCCAAATACTCTGGAGGATGCGGCTGAGCTGCGAATCCGACACGGTTTTTATTGACGCAGTCTGGACATAAGTGTATAGTATGGATTACAAAAGCGTCCGCTCCAATGCATAATATGATCGTTTTTTGAAAGGCTCGTGCCATGCACAACATCGACTATTACAAAAGCATATTTGAACAGTACGGAGGCATGATGCGCACCTCTCAACTGGCAGAGAACAAGGTGTTCTATTCTCAACGAGAGAAGCTCATAGAAGAGGGTTATATTGAAAAAGTTCGCCGCGGTTACTATCAATGGATCAACCCGGAAGACTTCAGTGAAGTAATGACCATCACCCGTCTTTTTCCCGATGCAATCCTGTGCATGGATACTGCCCTGCGTTACTACGGCTACAGCGACCGTACACCCGGCGAGTGGCACCTGGCTGTCAGTAAAGACTCCCGCAAATCTCGCTTCCAGATCGACTATCCCTTTGTTAAGCCATACTACATGGAGCCAAAAATCTTGGAACAGGGTCTAACTATCGGGGAAATGGACGGACATAAGATCCGCATTTACGACAAAGATCGCCTGATCTGTGACTGTCTGCGCTATCGCAACAAGATGGACAAGGAAATTTTCAACAAGGCAATTCAGAACTATATCAACGACCCCACAAAGAGCATCCCCCGACTGCTGGAATATGCAGAAGCCCTCCGAGTGAAAAAGGTCGCAAAAGATTTGATAGGAGTGTGGCTGTGATGGCAGATATCGCTGCTTCTGTTCTGGCGAAACTGAAAAACAAATCCAAGGCAATCGGCATCAGCTATCAGCAGTGCCTGCAGCTCTTTTTTCAGGAAGAGTTTCTGCGCCGGCTGGCCGGCTCCCGATACGCCGAGAACTTCATTCTGAAGGGCGGTCTCTTCATCTACACTCTCACCAATTTTGAAAGCAGGGCCACCGTGGATGTCGATTTTCTGATGCGCGGTTTGAACAACGACCTTGCACGAATGGACGAGATCATCGCAGAAATTCTGGCTGTCGATACCGGCAATGATTTTGTGACCTTCAAAGCCAAAAAAGCGGAACACATTGCCATTCAGCGCAAGTACCACGGCATCAGCACCCACATCACCGGCTATATTAAAAATGTCCGTGTCCCCTTCAACGTGGATATCGGCGTCGGCGATGTAATTGTCCCGCAGGCCGAGCGCCGCAGCATCCAGACACAGCTGGAAGGCTACGACAAGCCGGAGATCCTGACTTATTCTCTGGAAAGCACCATCGCCGAAAAGTTTGATGCTATCCTGCAGCGCTTTGAACTGACGGGCCGCATGAAGGATTTTTACGATATTTATTACCTTTCCCAGACCTTTGACTTCGATGGCCTCAAGCTGCAGACAGCTATTCAGGAGACGCTGCAAAACCGTGGCACCGCTTATGAGAAG
>SVLG01000057.1 GCA_015068055.1 Oscillospiraceae bacterium
CCGACCACGCGCTTACGGCCACGGTTGACCTCGGTGATCTTCAGACGGACGGTCTGACCCAGCAGCTCGCTCATGGCAGCCTCACGGGGCAGATCGGTCTGGGAAGCGGGCACGAAGACGCGGATGCCGCGGATGTTAACCACGACGCCGCCCTTGTTCTCCTCGGTGACCTTGCCTTCGACCACGGTGCCGTCGGCCTGAGCGTTCTCGATGTCGCTCCAGGAACGGATGGAGTCAAGACGCTTCTTGGAGAGCATCACGGTACCCTCAACGTCGTTGACGCGGACGACGCAGGCTTCGATCATGTCGCCCACATGGACAGCTTCTTCAATCTTGCTGCCATCTTCGGTAAACTCGGCCACGGGTATGTAGCCGGAATGCTTGGTGCCAAGATCCACGGTGACTTCCGTGGTGGTGATGGCCACAACATAACCGGAGACAGTGTCCCCGTTGTAAATCGTACGGATGGAATCCTCGAGGAGCTCGTCAAAGCTCTTCTCGGCCTCGGGTGCAGCCTCTTCAGCTGCGGTCGCAGCGACTTCCTCTGCTACAAATTCTTCCACTCTGATCTCGTCGCTCATTTTATTTACTACCTCCTTTATGATCCACGGCGGTACCGAAGCACCGGCGGTGATGCCTATCAAAGAAACGTCCTTCAGGACGTCTGTGTTCAACTCCAAGGCACCGGAGATGAACTGCACATGATCGCAGCGACTGAGACAAAGCTCATAAAGATGCCGGCTGTTGGCGCTGTGGGAAGCACCGATCACCACCATGGCGTCACATTCTTCCGCCAGAGAAAGAGCCTCTCTTTGTCTTTTTGCAGTCGCTCCACATATTGTATCAAATATTTCTGCGTTTGTACACAACTTTTTTATCAAATTTACGATTTGTACATGATTTTCCCGGATTTCCGTAGTTTGAAACACAACGGATAGTGGTAAATCACAACGGGAGGGCCGCTCAGCAAGCCATTTTTCCAATTCGCAGGCGTTTCTGACCACCTCGGCATCCCCGCACCAGCCCAGAATTCCTCTGACTTCCGGGTGATCGCGGTCGCCGGCCACCAGCACAAAGCGGCCTTCCTCCGATGCCTTGCGGACGATGGAATGGATGCGCTGCACATTGGGACAGGTAGCGTCAATCACGATAGCCCCACGGGACTCAAGCCGCCTGTAGCATTCAGCATCGGTGCCGTGGGAGCGAATGACCACTCTGTCTCCGGCGCAAAGTTCTTCGGGGCTCATCACGGTGTGAAGTCCCCGCGCCTCCAGCGCCGACACGGCGTCCCGGTTGTGGATCAGCTCACCGAGGCAGCTGCAGCTCCCCTCCGAGAGCGCCTTCTCAGCAATCTTAACCGAGCGTTCCACGCCAAAACAGTAGCCCGCGCTGCGGGCAATACGAAGCTCACTCATTTTTCCGTACCCAGCGCCTCAATGCGCTCCATCAGCTCATGGGTCAGTGCCGTCATATCTGCATTGCGGTCGGCGGTCGGGATGTATGCTTCACCCACGCGTACACGCACCGGTCGAAAGAGCTTCTTGTTCCGGGGCACATAGATAGGCACCAGCGGAACCTGTTTGCGCACAGCAAGATATACCGCACCGCTCTTGGGCTCCACGCTCTCCCCTTCCTTCACACGGGTCCCCTCCGGGAAGATCATCAGCTTGTCCCCATTGCCAAGAGCTTTCAGACAGGCGCGTACAGACTCCATATCGGAGCCGTCTCTGCGGACAAAGATCGTTCCGGACTTACGCATCATCCAGCCAATCAAAGGGATGTCATTGCACTCAATCTTGGCAAGATGGCGGTGAAAATCGTGGCAGTCCATAGAAAGGGTAATCAGCAGGGGATCAAACATGCTGGAGTGGTTGGCGCAAAGAAGTGCCGCTCCTTCGGGAATGCGCTCAAGCCCCTCCATGCTGAAGGGGTAAATGAGCTTGATGATGGGCCAGAAGAAGCGATACACACGGCGGAAGTTTCTTTTTTCGTTCATCCCACGCGCTCCTTGATGATGCAGCTGAGCTGCTCCAGACTCTGCTCAAAGCTGTTGCCGGTGGTATCCAGCAAAACCGCATCCTCCGCGGCACGCAGCGGGGCCGCAGCGCGGCTGCTGTCCCGCTCATCCCGCTCGATGATGTCAGCCAGAACTTCCTCAAAGCTCTGCTTCACACCCTTGGAAAGGTTTTCCTCATAGCGCCGCCGGGCGCGATCTTCCGCCGAAGCCGTCAGGAAAACCTTGATGTCCGCATCCGGCAGCACCACAGTACCGATGTCCCGGCCATCCATGATGACGCTGTATCGCCGGGCCAGAGAACGCTGCTGCTCCATAAGGAAGGCACGCACTTCGGGGATGGCAGAAACCTTGGAGGCATACTGGGAAATCTCGGGGGTACGAATACTGTCGGTCACATCCTCGCCACCCAGATACATACGCTGCAGCCCGGACTCGTCATGGCGCAGGTCAATGATCAGAGAGGGCAGCAGAGCGATAACAGCAACGGGATCGTCGGGAGAAACACCGGCACGATGCACGGCAAGACCCACCGTACGGTAAATGGCCCCGGTATCCACATACATCAGGCCGAAACGTTCGGCGATCTTTCGGGACAGGCTGCTCTTTCCGGCCCCGGAAGGGCCATCTACAGCCACTGACCAGATTTTATCCATATGCATATCTCCTTTAAACAGCATTGCCGGCACACACGCCCGTGCACCACGCTATCTGCAGATTGAATCCGCCGGTATAGGCGTCTATATCCAGAATTTCCCCGGCAAAGTGCAGGCCGCTTACCAGCCGTGACTCCATGGTGCGGGGATCCACCTCGCTCACATCCACGCCGCCGGCAGTGACAATGGCCTCGGCAATGGGGCGGAAGCCATAAACCTGCAGTTCAAACCCTTTAATCAGCTCACCCAACGCCAGACGCTGCGCCCGGGTAATGGCGTTGACCCGGGTATCCGGATCAATACCGCTGCGGCGGATGATAACAGGGATGAGTTTCTGGGGCAGCAGGGCATCCAGTGCATTTCTGAAGCAGCGGTTGCGGTTCTCGGCAAAATCGCGAAGCAGCCGCTCATCCAGCTTTTCGGGAGTAAGCCCGGGTTTCAGATCAATGCTCAGGCTGTAGGGCCCCTCCCCGCGCATATGCACGCTGGCAGAGAGCACCAGCGGACCGGATACACCAAAATGGGTAAAAAGCATTTCGCCCAGTTCCTTAAAAATGACCTTATCCCCGCAGCGGGCTGAAAGGGTCACATTCCGCAGGGAGAGGCCCTGCAATTCCTCACAATCCTCCCCGGCCTCCAGCGGCACGAGAGACGGTCTCAGAGTCGTAATGCTGTGACCAAGTGCCTCCGCCATGGCATAGCCATCGCCGGTGGAACCGGTGGCCGGATAGGAAAGTCCGCCGGTGCAGAGAATAACGCGGCTGCAGGGCAATTTGCCCTCGGCGGTGCGCACCGCACAGACGGCACCTTCTTCCGTACAGATCTCCAACGCCCGGCGGCGCAGGACACGAACACCAAGCTCCGACATGGCCCGCTTCATGGCATCCACCACATCCTGAGCCCTGTCCGACACCGGGAACACCCGCTCGCCACGCTCCACCTTCAGCTCCACACCCAGCTCCTCAAAAAAGCTCATGGCGTCAAAGGGGGTAAAACGGTAAAGGGAGGGGCGCAGGAAACGGCTCCCCCCAAGTACACTCTTCAAAAACTCCGGACAGTCACAGGCGTTGGTCACATTGCAGCGGCCCTTGCCCGTGATGCGCAGCTTACGCCCACAGTCCTTTTCCGGCTCCAGCAGCGTTACACTCCGGCCATTTCGCGCCGCCGTAATGGCAGCCATCATACCGGCGGCACCGCCACCGATAACAATCACATCAGTCATCCAGCTTCTCGTATACGTCGTACTCGCTCCAGATGTTCTCCAGACGGTGGTAGGTGTCCTCCAGCTTCTCAGGCCGCTCGTAACCGATGGCAACAATGAGGGCATTGATGAGACTCATGGGCGCCACAAGGGAGTCAAGGAAAGAAACCATATCACTCTTGGCAAAGAGAATGATATCCGCCACGGAAACAAAGGGCGAACTGTTGCCGTCGGTGATACCGATGACGGTGGCACCGGTGGACTTGGCAAACTGCATGGCTTTGATGGTCTTGGATGAATAGCGGGGGTAGCTGATGCCGATAAAGACATCCCCCTCGCGGATACGAAAAACCTGCTCATACACCTCGCTGACGGAGGTATCATGCACCAGATGCACATTGTCCAGCATCTGATTGAGGTAAAAGCCCATAAAATTGGCAAGAGAGGTGGAAGAGCGCATACCGACGATATAAATGTTCCGAGCCTTGAGTATGGCGTCCACAGCCGCGTTGAAACTCTCCTTATCCACCTCTTCCCGGGTAATCTGAAGCTTCTCCATATCGGCGCCCAATACAGCGTCCAGAATGTTGTCATGGCCGATTTGCTCCCGGGCCACTTCAATGCGCTGCACGGCAGTAAGCCGGTTGCGGATCATGTCCTGAAGGGCGCGGCGCATACCGGGGTAACCGTCATAACCCAGCTCCGAGGCAAAACGAACCACCGTGGACTCCGACACGCCCACGGTCTTGCCCAGCTTGCCAGCCGTCATAAAAGCCGCCTTATCATAGTTTTCCGAAATATACTTAGCGATCTGTCGCTGTCCCTTGGAAAAGCCCTTGCTTTCCTTCTGCATCTGGGCCAATATATCTCGTTCCATGTGGACCTCCTGTATGTATGAGTTGCGTCTTTTGGAACTTCATCATATGATAATCCTGCAAAAAATGCAAGATGGTTTTGCAAAATACCGGGAGAATTGAAGATTATTCATAAAAATCACAGGATATGATGCAGGAATTCCACCTCGTCCACTCTCAAATGCCTCCACTTCCCACAAGGCAGATCCCCCAGATAAAGGTCTCCCTGCCGCACGCGGCAAAGCTTTGAAACATGGAGTCCGGCAAGGGCACACATACGGCGAATCTGACGATTTTTTCCCTCCGCAATGGTCATGGCCAGTTCACCGCCATCCACCGCCCGACGAAGGATCTCAACCTTTGCACCGAGAAAACTGTCCTTATCATCCCGCATCGGATGGCGCATCATCTCTGCCGCCTCATCGAGCTTGCTTCCCTTTACCCGGACATGATAGGTCTTGTCCACCCCATGCCGGGGATGCATCAGCCGGTTGGCAACCTCCCCATCGTCGGTCATGATGAGAAGCCCCTCGCTCTCAAAATCAAGCCGCCCCACCGGATAGAGCCTCACTCGGGCGTCTGTCACCAGCTCCGCCACCGTTCTGCGGCCCCGCTCATCAGAGAGCGTGGTCACATAGCCCCGGGGTTTATGGAGCATTATGTAGGTGTGCTCCGTGGGGAGGCCGACCGGCCTCCCGTCCACACATACGCTGTCCGTTCCGGGCTCGGCGCTGTCGCCAAGGGATGCCACCACGCCGTTGACTCGGACTCGTCCGGCCTCTATCCACTTTTCAGCCTCCCGGCGGGAGCAAAGTCCAGCCGCAGAGAGGTATTTTTGCAGTCTCATCCATTGACCTCCGGCACATTCTGTGCCCAGTGGAGCGGCAGAGCCGCCGCCTCCATTTCGTTGACCCATAGATGCAGCGTCCCGGCAGGAGCACCGCTCTTTATGGGTGCATAGACAAATCGCTCCAAATCCGCCGTGAGTTTTACATTGCTTCCCTTGTCCAGACACAACTGCAGCTCTCCCGCTGCAACGGCATCGACGAAGTCGGCCGCGCCGCCAACTACCGGTACTCTGGCAGCGAGGCTCCCCCGGGGAACATGGCAGGCTTCATAATTGGCAAATCCCCAGTCATAAAGGGCAGAGTGGTCTGCCCAGTCGCTGCGGTCGTTCAGAGTTACACAGATAAGCTCCAGCCCATCCCGGCAGCAGCTGCTCACCAGGCAACGGCCCGCCGCGCGTGTATAGCCGGTCTTGCCGCCGGTGATACCCTCGCACTGCCAGAGAAGCTTATTGTGGTTTTTATAACTGTGACCTTCCCGGCTATAGTAGCGGGAGGAAACCACGGCACGAAATTTCTCGTTCTCCATGGCCGCTGCCATGAGCTTCGCCATGTCGGATGCCGTGGAATAATGCCCCTCCTCCGGGAGTCCGTTGGGGTTTTGAAAAACAGTATCCTCCATCCCCAACTCCGCTGCTCTTTCGTTCATCTGCTCCACAAAACGCTCTGCATCCCCGGCGCAGTAACCGGCCAGAGCCAGGGCTGCATCGTTGCCGGAGGCGAGCATAAGCCCATGAAGCAGATCGTGCACCGTACAGACTTCACCGGAACGCAGATACATGGACGAGCCCTCCGCTCGTGTCCACTCTCCCTTTATCTCCACTTCCTCATCCATGTCGCAGCACTCCAAAGCAAGAAGCGCTGTCATAATTTTGGTGGTACTGGCCATAGGGAGTCGCTTTTGCGCGTTGTGTGAGGACAGTACCCGACCACTGGGGCCGTGGATCAGTATCATGGCCTGCGCACCGGTAGCCGGAGCTGCCTTTACCGGCAATACCAGCAACAGCGCCGTCAGGCAAAAAACCAGAAATTTTTTCAAAATAAGCACCACCTTTACAGGTGATGCTTATTCTTTGATTGGATAAATGAATTATACCTGCTGGTTTTTGGCATCGTGCTTGTCGATGAAGCTCTCCACCTTGTCAATGATGTCGGGCACCATCTCAATGATGCGGTCAATGCTGTTATGGGCAGGGGGCGCGATGTTGATCATACGGCAGCTTCCGTCCCTGATCACCAGAAAACCAATGGGAGTGACCTTGACACCGGCACCGTTGCCGCCCATATAGCCGTTGCCCTTGGCACCGGTATTGCCGCTGCCGCCGGTTCCGAAACCAAAGCTGACCTTGGAAACCGGGATGATGGTCAGTCCGTCAGGCGTGGTGATGGGGTTTCCCACGATGGTGTTGGTATCAACCAACTGCTTGATCTTGTTCATGGTTACATCCATGATCTCGCTGATCCTGTTCTCCTCCATGTTCATCCGTCCTTTCTGTTGTATAGGTCCCGGTTGGGTGTTGTTTCTTCCAGGCAGGTACTCTATACCGAAGGCAGCAGCCAGCGCCACAACTTTATAAAGCTGCAGCGACAGAACCAGCCGCGCCTCCATCTGCGGTTTCTCTTCCACAAAATCCGCATCCAGCCATACATCGCTCTTTTTCACACGAATGTACTTGCCTGCCGTAGCGGAGATGGCGTTAAACGCCGCGCCAAGCCAGGAATACTGTGTAGCCGTGTCGCAGGGGTCACTGGTGGCCACCACATAGTGCAGCATCAGAAAATCGATGCTGAAACTGCGGAACAGCCGTTTCACCGCCCTGAGTCCCATTTGAGCCAGGGCCAGCAGGAAGTAAATATCGGGCTTTTTCTTCGCCTTGGGCGGCGCAGCGGCATCGTTCGCCTCTTTGGCCGCCTTTTTGGCCGCTCGCTTAGCCTTACGCCGTTCTTCCCGACGAAGCTGCGCCTCCGTTTTGGCCTTCTCCTTCTTAGGAAACAGCTTTATGCGCAGGAAACCGGCCTTGACGCGCAGGGAAAACTCCCCGTCCGCGTAGGCGGCATCCACGCCGTAAGGCACAAATAAGATCAGCAGGATAAGCGCTGCCAGGATGATCAGGGCAATCAATCACATCGCTCCCTTCAGAGCCTCCACGTCTGTAAGCTCCATCTGCATAGCCTCGCCGTGGCTCTCAATGGCCGAGCGCAGCTGAGCCATGCCCTCGTCAGAGGCTACATCGGGCAGTGGCGGCAGTTCCTCAAGGCTGGCCACACCCATGACACGCAGGAACTCCTCCGTAGTACCAAAGAGGGTGGGACGGCCCGGGGCTTCCAGTCGGCCACAGGGCGCGATCAGGCCGCGCTCGCTGAGATAGGAAACCGTGTAGGAGCTGTCCACGCCGCGAATTTTCTCAATATAGGTTCTGGTTACAGGCTGGTAATAGGCCACGATGGAGAGAACCTCCAGCGCGGCGGGACTGAGCCGCGCGGTGCGGCGCTTTTCAAGGAGCCGCACAATCTCGTCGGACCATTCCGGCGCACTGCAGAGCTGATAGCGATTCTCCAGCCGAACGAGGCGAATGCCGCGTCCTTCCCGCTCGTAAGCCGCCACCAGAGATGCCGCCGCATCATGAAGGGCATCTTCACTGACGCCAAGCACCGCCGCTATGCGCCCGGCCTCCACGCTGTCACCGGCAGCAAAGAGGATGGCTTCCAGCGCGGACATGAGTTTCTTTTCTTCCATAACTTCACTTCTCCCGGACGGCACCGCGACTGACTGTAAAACTGCCGTCCACATTTGTCACATGGATCGCTCCATCGGAACAGAGTTCCAGCACAGAAATAAAAGCTGCCACCAGTTCACTGCGGCTTTTGCAAAGAGCATAAAGCTCCGGCAGGGGCATCCTGTGCCGCTGATCGAGTAAACGGATAATCTCCTCGCTCTTTTCCCGGATACCGTAGGTAATGGGCTGGGGAATGGCGCGCATAAGGGCCGGCTCTTCCTCGCCTGTGGGGGCACCGGTACGCAGCAGCATGGAGGCAAGAGCGCGAAACAGCTCTGCAGGGCTGCTCTCGTACTCATAGCGTTGACCCAACTGCAGTTCCGGCTCCTTCACATGAAGCCGAAATCCCGCCCTGGCCCGCTCATGCAGCTGCGGAGCAACCTCCTTGACCGCATTGAGCATGTCCCGGTGCTGCAGCTGCTCCAGAGCATTGACCAGAACCTCCAGCTCACTGACCTCCTCCGGATCCGAAGCCAGAAGCATGCGGGTCTTGATATAGGTCAGGTGGGAGGCCATCTGAACAAACTCGCTGGCGATCTCCAGATCCATCTCCTTCATCTTTTCCAGATAGGCAAGATACTGATCCAGCAGCGAGGAAATCTGGATGTCCCGGATCTCTATTTTGTTTTTGGCGAGCAGCATGAGGATGAGATCCAGCGGGCCGGTAAAGTCCTCCCGCTCATCCCGGCTCTTCACCACCGCTTCGAGATGGTAGCTGGGTTCCTGCATATCAAAGAAGTCCTTTTGTCAGTTCAAAGCCCCATTCGGCCGCGAAAAACAGCCGGTCAAAGAGCCACATGGTAACGTTGCCAAGAGGTCGGGCCAGTATATCGCTCCATAGGAGAAAGAGCAGGAGGAACATACCGTAGCGCTCATAGCGCATGAGTTTTCTGTAATGTTCGTCGCTGAGAAAGGCAAAGAGGATCTTGCTGCCGTCCAGCGGCGGCACCGGCAGCAGATTAAATACCGCAAGAGAGAGGCTGAGATAGGCCGTGATATAGCAAAGCTCCGTCAAAAAGCCGCCCTTTCCCAGCGCATACAGAGGAAATGTAAGCCCATAGAGAAAGAGGAACAGTACCGCCAGCAGTACGTTGCAGCCGGGCCCGGCCAGCGCCGTAATTGCCATGCCCCGCTTGGGTTCGCGGAAATAGTACATATTCACCGGCACGGGCTTGGCCCAGCCGAAACGGAACACCACCATGGACAAAAGCCCCACGGGGTCGATATGGCGCACAGGGTTCAGCGTCAGGCGGCCCGCCATTTTGGCAGTGGGATCCCCCATGCGGTATGCGATATAACCATGGGCAAGCTCATGGAGCGTAATGCAGATCAGCGCCGGGAGAACACGCATGAGCATGTCCGTCAGCACCGACCAGTCGAGTCCATGCCAGAAAGCAGAAAGGCCGCTCATATATGTCTCTCGATACAGGCGAGAAGTTCGTCTCTCCCCTGCCCCTTTTCCGCGCTGAAAAGGATCAGCGGCAGCCCATCATGAAGGGCCAGCGTCTCCCGGATCTCCGCAAGGCGCTCGGGGATCTCACTCTTTTTAAGCTTATCGCACTTATTGGCCACCACGCAGAAGGGACGGAGAGACGCACGGAAATAATCCGCCATGGTCTGGTCGTCCTTGGTGGGCTTATGGCGGGAGTCGACGATGAGAACACCCAGGGAGATATGCTCCGGTTCGGAGAAATAATCCTCCATAAGCATACCCCAACGGCGGCGCTCATTGTCGCTGACCTTGGCATAGCCGTAACCGGGCAGGTCTACAAAGTAGACACCGTCCACCATAAAATAATTCACCTGCACGGTCTTGCCGGGGGTAGCACCCACGCGGGCAAAGTTTTTGCGGTTTAAAAGTCGGTTGATCACCGAAGACTTGCCCACATTGGAGCGGCCCGCAAAGACAATGTTGGCCCGCTGATCCCGGAGAAATCCCTTCTTGTCGGCAGCGGATTTAAGAAAAGTTACCTTCTGCGTGTTCATTGCCGAATCTGCGCTCCTTCGCTGTTCTTGCCTTCCGTCTGCATAAGAAGCTTCTCCTCCCCGCTCTGCTCCCGGCAGAGGGCCACATCCAGCACCTCGTCCATGTGGGAAACGGCGGTAAAGTTCAGCGCAGCGCGTACAGCCGGGTCGATCTCGCTGAGATCGGGGATGTTGCCCTCGGGCAGCAGCACCTCGTTGATGCCAAAGCGCAGCGCACCCATGCTCTTTTCCCGGAGGCCGCCGATGGGCAGCACCCGGCCGCGGAGCGTCACTTCACCGGTCATGGCCACGTCGCTGCGGACAGGCAGCCCCGTCAAAGCGGAAACCACGCAGAGGCAGATGGCAATGCCCGCGCTGGGGCCGTCCTTGGGGATGGCACCCTCGGGGAAGTGAAGGTGGATATCGGTATTTTTATAGAAGTCAGGGTCGATGCCAAGACGGGCACTGCGGGAACGGATATAAGTCACCGCCGCCTGACAGGACTCCTTCATGACGCTGCCAAGGTTACCGGTAAGTTCCAGTTTGCCGCTGCCGGGAATGGCAGAGCATTCCACATCCAGTACCTCGCCGCCCACGCTGGTCCAGGCGAGCCCATGCACAAGCCCCACCGCGTTGTTCTTATAACGCTGCTCCTGCTTATACTTGGGGGCACCCAGCAGAGCTTCCAGCTCACCGGCCTTCAGACGACGGGAGCGAATCTCCCCGGCGGCGATACCCCGGGCTACCTTACGGCAGACGGATGCGATCTGGCGCTCCAGAACGCGGACACCGGATTCCTTGGTATAGAGAGCGATCAGCTCGCGGATACAGTCGTCGCTCATGCGGAGCTGATTGCCGCTGAGACCGTGCTTTTTCCGCTGCTTGGGCAGCAGATGGCGCTTGGCGATCTCAAGCTTTTCATCGTCGGTATAGCTGCCTAGCTCGATAACCTCCATGCGGTCCAGGAGGGCCCGGGGAATGGTATCCAGCGTATTGGCGGTGGTGATAAAGAAAGTCTCGGTCAAATCGAAGGGGATCTCCAGGAAGTGATCGCGGAAAGCATGGTTCTGCTCCGCGTCCAGCGCCTCCAGCAGAGCCGCGCTGGGGTCGCCGCGATAGTCGCTGCCCAGCTTGTCGATCTCATCCAGCACCAGAACAGGGTTGAGAGAACCTGCCTGCTGGATACCGGCCATGATACGGCCCGGCATGGCACCCACATAGGTCTTGCGATGGCCGCGGATCTCCGCCTCGTCATGGACGCCGCCCAGAGAGATACGGGCCAGTTTGCGGTTGGTGGCCCGGGCAATGCTCATGGCAATGCTGGTCTTGCCCACACCCGGAGGACCCACAAGGCAGAGGACACCGCCCTTAACCTCGGGCGAGAGCTGACGCACGGCCAGATACTCAATGATACGATCCTTGACCTTCTCAAGGCCGAAGTGATCCTCATCCAGCATCTTTTTGGCGCGCTGAATATCTACGATCTCCTCGGTGCGCGCCTTCCACGGCAGTTCCAGACAGATGTCCAGATAGCTCCGGAGCACAGCACCCTCGGCAGATCCGAAGGGCTGCTTCATCAGCCGGTCCAGTTCCTTCAGAAGCTTCTTTTCGATGCTTTCTTCCAGCTCGAGAGCCAGAATTCTACGGCGGTATTCACCAAACTCGTTCTCGTCACCGCCGGTCTCGCCCAGCTCTTCCCGGATGACCTTCATCTGCTCCCGGAGGTAGTATTCCTTCTGGCTGCGGGCTACCTGCTCATTGGTGGCCGCACCGATCTCCTGCTCCAGAGAGAGTATTTCGATCTCCCGATCCAGCAGCTCGCTGAGAAGCTGCAGCCGCATGGGAACCTCCCGCTCCTCCAGCAAAGCCTGCTTGTCTTCGGGACGGAAAAACACGTTCTGAGCCATCAGGTGGCTCAGCTGGCCGGGGTCCTTGCGGTTCAAAAGCTTAATTACAACGTCGCCGGGAATGCTCCCGGAGAGATTGCCATACTCATGGAACAGGTTCTCACAGCGGCGCAGCAGCGCCTCCACAGAAACGTCCTCCGCGTTGCAGGGCTTGTCCGGCTGCAGCTGCACATTCACCCAGAAGCAGGGCGTATCGGAAGTCACGCGCAGAAGCCGGGCTCTGTGAACGCCGTCTACAATGGCGCGGACGGTATTCCCGCCGGGCACTTTCAGGATCTGCCCCAAACGGCAGACGGTACCCACGGTATAAAGATCATCGGGTCGGGGGGCATCCACCTCCATGTCCTTCTGAGCCACCAGAAAGATCATGCGATCGGTACCCATGGCCGCGTTGAGGGCGGCGATGCTGATGGGTCTCTCCACGTCAAAGTTCAGAGAGGTGCCGGGAAAAACGGAAACGCCCCGGAGTGCCAGGGCCGGCAGTGTCATGATTCTGCTTTCTTCTGCCATAATCTATCTCCTCATATAGCAAGCGGGCGGGGTATTACTCCCCGCCGCTTTGTACTCAAAATCAGGCGGTAACTTCGCCGCCGCTTTTACGGACAAGCTGCGGTTCGCTCTCGCCGCGAACACACTCCGCCGTAATGATGACTTTTTCAATATCATTCTCGGAGGGGACGCGGAACATCATATCGGTCATGATGCCCTCCATCACGCTCCGGAGACCGCGGGCGCCGATCTGCATTTCGATGGCCCTGTCCGCAATAAGGCCAAGAGCCTCCTCCTCGAATACCAGCTCCACGCCATCCAGCTTCATCAGCAGGGTGTACTGCTTGGTAATGGCGTTTTTCGGCTCGGTAAGGATGCGCACAAGGGCATCACGATCCAGAGAACTCAGCGGGGTCACCACGGGGAGACGGCCCACAAGTTCCGGAATGATGCCAAACTTCAGCACATCGTGCTGCTGCACGTGGCTGAGAATCTCGCCCACGTCCTTCTCCTTCTTGCTGCTCACAGGCGCACCGAAGCCCATGCCCCGGTGATCCATGCGCTTTTCGATGATCTTTTCCAGACCGTCGAAGGCACCGCCGCAGATGAAAAGGATGTTGCCGGTGTTGATATGAATAAACTCCTGATGGGGATGCTTGCGCCCACCCTGAGGCGGTACGGCAGCCACCGTACCCTCCAGGATCTTCAGCAGGGCCTGCTGTACACCCTCGCCGGAGACATCGCGGGTAATGGACGGGTTCTCGCTCTTGCGGGCGATCTTGTCCAGCTCGTCGATGTAGATGATGCCCTGCTCGGCCCGCTCCACATCGAAGTCGGCGGCCTGCAGCAGGCGCAGAAGGATGTTCTCC
>SVLG01000058.1 GCA_015068055.1 Oscillospiraceae bacterium
GGCTGAGATCGACGCTGCCGACATGGTCCTCGTCTGCTCCTGCGGCGTTGGCGTGCAGAGCGTTGCCGAGCAGCTGCCCGGCAAGATGGTCTGCGCCGGCTGCGACACTTACCGTCTGCCCGGCTTCCAGGGCGTGACTCCTCTGGAGCACGACTGCGGCCAGTGCGGCGAGTGCTATCTGAACCTCACCGGCGGCATCTGCCCCATCACCGCCTGCTCCAAGAGCCTCCTGAACGGCCAGTGCGGCGGCGCCAAGAACGGCAGATGCGAAGTGGATCCCAACATGGAATGCGGTTGGGAGCGTATCATGCGCCGTCTCGCCAAGATCGGCCGTCTGGACGCTGTCAAGTGCCCGGTTCAGATCCGCAATTACGCAACTGACGACGAAGTCTCTAAATAATTATTGAGAAGAGGAGCAACGAACAATGTATATTACTGACATGTTTGAACGTGGCGAATTTGTAGTTTCTGCAGAAGTCGGCCCCCCCAAGGGCATCCACATCGAGCATCTCGTGGAAGAGGCCAAGACCTACCTGCAGAAGGTTACCGCCATCAACGTGACCGATAACCAGTCCTCCGTCATGCGTCTGGGCTCCATGGCCACCTGCAAGATCCTGCAGGATGCCGGCCTCACCGCCATCTTCCAGATGACCTGCCGCGACCGTAACCGTATCGCCCTGCAGTCCGACCTGCTGAGCGCTGCCGCCCTGGGCATCGAGAACATCCTCTGCCTCACCGGCGACCACACCAAGCTGGGCGACCATCCCCAGGCCAAGCCCGTTTTCGACCTTGACTCCGTCTCTCTGCTCCACGCTGTTTCTCAGCTGGAGAAGGGCGTTGACCTGGGCGGCCAAGCCCTCGTGGGCGAGCCCCCCAAGTTTGCCAAGGGTGCCGTCGTCTCCCCCTGCAGCGATTCCATCGACGCTCAGCTGGCCAAGATGGAGCGCAAGGTCATGGCCGGTGCTGACTACTTCCAGACCCAGGCCGTCTACGAGCCCGAAAAGTTCATCAAGTTCATGGAGAAGGCCAAGGAGTTCGGCAAGCCCGTGCAGCTGGGCATCGTCATCCCCAAGAGCGTCGGCATGGCCAAGTACATGAACGCCAACGTCGCCGGTATCCATGTGCCCGACGAGATGATCGCTGAGCTGGCCGCCGACAAGGAAAAGACCAAGGCCGGCATCACCGGCGTCGAAATCGCCGCCCGCATCATTCGTGAGTGCAAGCCCTACTGCCAGGGTCTGCACATCATGGCTCTCGGCTGGGAAGACAAGGTTCCCTCCCTGCTGGAGAAGGCCGGTCTCTAAGATTTTGCCTTATAAAAAACACGTCCCTTTTGGGACGTGTTTTTTTGGCGAGTCTCGCCAGCAATAAAAAGACAAAGGCCATCAAAAGATGGCCTCTGTCTTTTTGGTCCGAGTGGCGAGACTCGAACTCGCGGCTGCCGCGCTTCGCGTCGGCAGCCGACGGCGGATGTCCCCACTCGCTCGCCGCTTGCGCGGCAACCGCTCGGGGATGACAATGGATGCCGCGAGTTCCCCTCCCGCCTTTCGATGAATGAAAAAAGACCGTCCCAAGGACGGTCTTTTCCATTGGTCCGAGTGGCGAGACTCGAACTCGCGGCATCCAGCTCCCAAAGCTGGCGCGCTACCAACTGCGCTACACCCGGATACATACCTGAGCATTATACCAAAGTCCTTGCCGTAACGCAAGGTTTTTCCGATTGATGTTTATGCCCTCTTATGATATGATGGCGCGCAGGAGAGTGATTACACATGAGAATGAGAAGAAAGCCCAACCTCATCCCTCGTATGGAGCGCTGCGCCGACGTCCATGTGACCGAGCCTGCCGAACTCCGCACACGCTGGAAAGAGGAATTTCCCACATATAAAGAGCTCCGGCTGGAGCTGGGCTGCGGCAAGGGCCGCTTTACCGCCGAACAGGCCCGCCGGGACAGCGATGTGCTGCTTCTGGCCATTGAAAAGGACCCCTCTGCACTGGTGATGGCCATGGAGCGCATCCGGAACGAGGAGATCCCCAACGTCCGCTTTATGGAACAGGACGCCGCCGACCTCCGGGAGTTTTTCGCCCCCGGCGAGATCCGCCGCATCTACATAAACTTCCCCGACCCCTGGCGAAAGACCCGCCAGCACAAGCGCCGTCTCACCGCCCCCAGCTTCCTTGAAATCTATAAGGAACTGCTGCCCGAAGGCGGTCAGGTTTGGTTCAAGACCGACAACGAGCCCCTCTTTGCGTGGAGCATGGAGACCTTTGCCGAGTGCGGCTGGAGGGTGGAACCCATGCCCGATGGCTCGCCCCTTACCGACTACGAGGCCAAATTTATGGAAATGGGCCTCCCCATCCACCGGGTGGTGGCCACCCGGCCCTGAAAGGAATGAGAAGCATGAAATACATTTCATGGAACGTAAACGGTCTGCGCGCCTGCGTGAAAAAGGGTTTTGAGGAGAGCTTTGCCGCTTTGGATGCGGACTTCTTCTGCCTGCAGGAGACCAAGCTCCAGGCCGGGCAGATCGATCTTGCCCTTCCCGGCTATGAGCAATACTGGGACTATGCCGAGAAGAAGGGCTACTCCGGTACAGCCATCTTCACCCGCCATACTCCCCTCTCCGTCCGCGTGGGCATCGACGCAGAACCCCATGGCCACGAGGGCCGCTGTGTGACGCTGGAATATGAGAACTTTTATCTGGTCTGCGTCTACGTGCCCAACTCCCAGGACGGGCTCAAGCGTCTCGATTACCGTATGACGTGGGAGGATGACTTCCGCGCCTATGTCTGCGCGCTGGATGCGAAAAAGCCCGTGATCATCTGCGGTGACATGAACGTGGCCCATCAGGAGATCGACCTCAAGAACCCCGATACCAACCATAAAAACCCCGGCTTCACCGATGTGGAGCGCGAAAAGTTCGGCGTTCTGCTCTCTGCCGGCTTTACCGACACCTTCCGTTATCTCTACCCCGATGCCAAAGATGCCTACAGCTGGTGGAGCTTCCGCACCCGGGCGAGAGAGCGGAACGTGGGTTGGAGAATCGACTATTTCCTCTGCTCCGACCGCATCCGCGACAAGATCACCGCGGCGGGGATCCACCCGGAGGTTATGGGCTCTGACCACTGCCCGGTGGCTCTGGATATCGCATGGTAACGATCGGAGACGTAATGCTGCAGGGCAGACTCTGTCTCGCCCCCATGGCCGGGGTCTCGGACGCGGCCTTCCGTATGCTCTGCCGCCGCCACGGCGCGGCCATGTGTGCCACGGAGATGATCTCCTCCCGGGCGCTGATGTATCAGGATGCCAAGAGCCGCGCCATGCTCCTGCGGCCCGAGGGGGACTTTCCCCTCTCGGCCCAGCTCTTCGGCAGCGACCCCGTCTGTATGGGCGAGGCCGCCCAGAAAATGGTGGAGATCTGCAAGCCCGAGATCGTGGACATCAATATGGGCTGCCCGGTGGGCAAGGTGGTGCGCAGCGGCGACGGCTGCTCCCTGATGCGCTACCCGGATTTAGCCCGGGATATTATTGAGAATGTGGTCAAGCACGCGGGTCGCCCCGTAACGGTGAAGTTCCGCAAGGGCATCGACTCCGGCAGCATCAACGCCGTGCCCTTTGCGCAGATGTGCGAGGAGGCCGGGGCCGCCGCCGTGGCCGTCCATGGCCGCACCCGGGTGCAGATGTACGCCGGTCAGGCCGACTGGGACATCATCCGGGACGTGAAAAAGGCCGTCCGCATCCCCGTTTTTGCCAACGGTGATATTTGGGAGGCGGAGGATGCCGTAAAAATCCTGGCCCATACCGGGGCGGACGCGGCCCTCATCGGTCGCGGCGCCTTTGGCAACCCCTGGCTCTTTGAGCAGGGGAACGCCGCCTTAAACGGGGAACCCATCCCTGCCCTTCCGCCCTTGGCTGAGCGTTTCGCCGAGGCACTGGAGCAGGTGGAGATGGCCGCGGAATTCAAGTGTGAGAAGATCGCCGTCATGGAGGCCCGCAAGAGCTTTTGCTGGTATCTCAAGGGTGTATCCCATGCGGGGAATTATAAGAAGGACATCTGCAGCATGACTACGCTGGAGGATTGCCGCCATATTACGAAACTCATCCAGCTGAACCTGAGGTAAAAAACCATGACCAAAGACGAGGAACTTCGCCTCATAGAGCGGGTCTTGCGGGGGGACACGGACGCCTTTGAGCCGCTGGTGCTGGAAAACCAGCAGCGGGTCTACACCGTGGCCCTGCGCATCACCGGCAACGAAGCGGACGCCTGGGATGCGGCGCAGGAGGCCTTCCTGCGGGCCTATAAGAGTCTGAAGGATTTTCGGGGCGAGAGCCGCTTTTCCACCTGGCTCTATAAGCTGGCGGGCAGCGCTGCCATTGATCTCATCCGCCGCCGCAAGGACGCGCAGCTCGTCTCCCTCTACGATGAGGAGGAGAGCATCCCGGACGTTCCCGACGAGCGCTTTGAACCGGAGACGGAACTTACGAAGAAGGAGCTGCGGGAAAATGTGCAGCGCGCTCTCTCCCTGCTGCCCGCGGATTACCGGCGCATCCTGACCCTTCGGGAGCTGGGCGGACTCAGCTATGAGGAGCTGGCCGAGGAGCTGGGACTGGAGGCAGGGACGGTCAAGTCCCGGCTTTCCCGGGCCCGGCAGAAACTTTGCGCCCTGCTCAGCCGGGACGGGAACTTTTCCGCCCCCGCTGCGTCCAAAAAGGAGAAAGGGGGTGTGAAGCGTGGGATGTGAATATTATCTGGACCTCATCAGCTGCGAGGCGGACGGGGAACTGACGGAGAGCGAGCGTGCCGCGCTGCGTGCCCACCTTGCCGAATGTGAAGGCTGCCGCCGCTTTGCTGCGGCCCTCCGCGCCATCGGGGAGGGTATCGCCGAGGAAGCGGAAGTCCCCGCGGGCTTTGCCGAAAGCGTGATGGAGAAGCTACCGGGCCGGAAAAAGAATGGGATACCCTTCCGGCGCTGGGGCAGCGTTGCCGCCGCCGCGGTGCTGGTGATTGTTCTGGGCAGCACGGTTTTTGCCCCCCAAGGGAAGGAAGCCGCCATGGCGGCGCCCATGGCTCCCGCCGCCGGAGAAGCTCCCACCGAGGCCGCGCCGACCGAGGCTCAGATGGAAAGCAACGAAATGATGATGTTTGCCGCCCCCCGGGCCGCTGCCGACGAGACCGTGGCCGAGGAGGCCAAGGTCGAGTGCGCCGAGGCGGAAGCCACAGAGGAGGCTGCCTTTGATCCGGTCGCGGAAGCGGCCCTCGCCTACGCGGCGGAAAAGCTGCCGGGATATTGGGAGATTCTCAGCAGCGGGGAAAACAGCATTACCCTCCGCCATGAAAGCGGCGAGGAGCTGACGCTCACCGTGGACGAAAACGGAGAGGTCAGCGAATAAAGAGAAAAGAGGAGACCGGCCCATGAAGACGCGTGTCATCCCCATGAGCTACGAAGAGGTGCAGGCTCTGCCTGCGCCGGAGCGGAAAAAGCCCCTGCGTCCCCATATGTTCTTCCGCTGCCTCATCCGTCTGCTGTCCGTGCCGGATATGCTGGCGACGAAGTTCAGCTGTCAGGAAAAGGGCATGGAAAAGCTGGGCGCGGATGAGCCGGCCCTCTTTCTCATGAACCACTCCAGCTTTATCGATTTGAAGATTGCCTATGCGGCGCTGTTTCCACGCTGCTTTAACGTGGTCTGCACCAGCGACGCCTACATCGGCAAGGGCTGGCTCATGCGGCTCATCGGCTGCATTCCTACGAAGAAGTTTGTCAGCGACACGGGTCTGGTTCGGGACATGGTCTATGCCCTGAAGACGCTGAAAAGCTCGGTGCTGATGTTCCCGGAGGCAGGCTACAGCTTTGACGGCACCGCTGCCGTCCTGCCGGACTCTCTGGGAAAGTGCGTGAAGCTGCTGGGAGTGCCGGTGGTGATGCTCCGCACCTACGGTGCCTTTGCCCGGGATCCGCTGTATAACGGGCTGCAGAACCGTCGGGTGCCCATCCGGGCCGTGACGGAGTATGCCCTCTCTCCGGAGGAGATCGGGAGCATGAGCGCGGAGGAGATCAATGCCCGGCTTCGGGAGCTTTTTACCTTTGATAACTTCCGCTGGCAGCAGGAAACGAACCTGCGCGTCACGGAGGACTTCCGGGCGGACGGCCTCCACCGCCTGCTTTACAAATGCCCCCACTGCCTCACCGAGGGTGAAATGGAGGGCAAGGGCACGGAACTGATCTGCAAACACTGCGGCCGCGGCTATGAACTCACCGAGCTGGGTGAGCTGAAGGCGCTCACGGGCCACAGCGCCTTTACCCATGTGCCCGACTGGTACAGGTGGCAGCGCGGCTGTGTGGCGGCGGAACTGGAAAGCGGAAGCTATAAACTGGAAACGCCCGTGGACATCCTGATGCTGGTAGACAGCAAGGGCTTCTACAAGGTAGGCGAGGGCTGGCTTTTCCATGACAGCGAGGGCTTTTATCTCACCGGCTGCGATGAAAAGCTGGAGTACTGGCAGTCCCCCACGGCTTCCTACAGTCTTAATGCCGACTTCTTCTATTACGAGATCGGCGACATGATCTCCATCGGCGATCACAAGGCCCTCTATTTCTGCTTCCCTAAAGAGAACGTCAGCGTCACCAAAGTGCGTCTGGCCGCGGAGGAGTTGTATAAGCTGAAAAAGCGGAAGTGAGGGGACGGTTATTTTTCTTCCACACCATTTCTCTTTTGAAAAAGAGAAACGGTGTGCCAAAGAGAAAACCGCAAGGGGGGCTCCAAAAAGCCGCCACAGCTACGCACGCCTTCGGCGCCCTTGCATCCCCAAAGAAAATTTACAGCGTTATATGCGAAATAAATACGGCTCATCCCTATAGGGGAATTGGTTGAAGCGCAGCAACTATGTATCCGTTCATGGTTGCGCCTGCCTATTCCCTCTTAGGGATGAGCCGTTCTTCCGTGGCGAAAGCCTATCTTATTTCGTTGGGGGTCCGGGGGCGATTTTTTAAAGCCCCCGGCGTTTTTCTTTCTTTGGCCAAGCCTGTTTCTTTCTTTTTGCAAAAAGAAAGAAATGGCGGAAAACAGTAAATGTTTCGAGTTATTTGGTATCCGCTTAATGCGGCCGACGTGTAGGGACGAGCAAGGCTCGCCCCTACATTCATACCTTGTGAGGCTTCCGCAAAAACATGCCCAGCAGCTCCCAAACGCTGCCGCTGCGCTTTTTATACGCCTTGCCGCCGTAATAGGTGGCCCGGGGGCGGAAGTCCGCTACCTTGTGGGGGTCGATGCGGAAGAAGTCCTCGTCCGCAACGAAGAAGTTTGCCTCCTTGCCCACTTCCAGCGTGCCGATATCCTCTTCCTCCTCCAGCGCCCTGGCCGGGTGGATGGTGTAGCAGCGGAAGGCCTCATAGGGCGTGATGGACTCCTCCTCGTGATAGAACTCACACATGCCCTGCATCTGCAGCCAGGGGTCCATGCTCTGCACCGGCGCGTCGCTGGAGCCGCAGACGCAGACCCCGGCGCGGTACAGGGAGCCGAAGCGGAGAGAGGCCCGGGCCTTCTCCGGCAGGAAGCGCTCGTAGGAATGGAGGAAGCGCTTGTCGATCCAGGCATAGCCCGGCTGCATCACCACGGCAAAGCGCCCGCTCTTATAGCGCTCAAAGGCTGCGTCATCGAAGAATTCGCCGTGCTCCACCCGGTGAAAGCGGCCGGGTTTGGTGTTCATCAGGGCGCTGGTGATGCGCTCCACGGCGGCGTCACCGATGGCGTGGCAGGCGATCTGGTAGCCAAGGGCGTCGGCCTTTGCCACGGCCTCGTCCACCTGCTCCTGGGTATAGTAGCACTTCGCCACCTCGCCGGTGTCCGGGTAGGCTTCCCGGAAGGCAGCGCTGTGGGCGCCGCAGGCCCCGTCCATCTCCCAGCTGCCGCAGCCGCCGAGTCGGGGCTTTTTGAGGTATTTCCGGTATTTCTCCACGAGATTTGCGTCAAAGTACTGGAAGTACATCCGCACCTGCAGCCCCATGCGGCGGGCCAGCTGCAGCATCAGTTCGGCGGTGCGGTCGTTTCCCTCGCTGCCGAAGCCCTCCAGTGCGCCCACATGGGAGATGCCCCAGGCAGCGCAGTCGTTTTCCAGCTTGGCAATGCCCCGGGCCAGCACGGCGGGGGTAACCCCGGCGGAGATCACATCGTTGATGCGGCCCTGCATGCTCTCGTGGGCTTCGCCCATGAGAACGCCGCTGTGCCCCTCGGGCTCGATGCCGATTTTTTTCAGCATGGCGGAAGAAAGGGCACTGGCGTGGCCGTCGATGCTGTAGACCACCGTGGGGCGGCCGCCGCACCAGTCATCCAGCTCTTCCCGGGAGGGGAAGCGTCCGTCTTTGATGGCGGAGACAATGTAGCCGTTGGCAGTCACACACTCGTTTGGTCCCTTTTCCGCGGCGTAGTCGCGCAGCCGTGCTTCCACACCGGCGAGGGTGTCGGGGGTCACTCGGCCATCCTCAAACCGGCAGATGTCGAAGCCGTTGGCGCCCACCACGATGGTGTAGAGCAGGTGGGTGTGGGCGTCGATGAGACAGGGGTAGGCGTGGCCACCCCCCAGATCTACGCATTCGTCATAGGCTTCCGGCCGCTCATGACTCAAAGCGGCGATACGCCCACCCCTGACCAGCAGGTAGGGGTAGGCGTCCGTTTCGCTAAGCCCGGTGTGAAAGAGTGCGTTTTCAAAAAGGATGGTTTTCATCAGAGTGCCTTGCCCATTTCGTAAGCTTCGTTCCAGGCGGGGGTGTATTTGACCATGCCCATCTTGCTGACGTTGACGCCATAGATGACGCCCTTTTCCACCGCGCCGGGGAGGCAGTCCAGGGTGAAGCTGCGGATGGCATCTGCGGCCCGCTCCACGTGCTTGGGGTCGTCGTCGGTGGAGGTGAGGATGTAGTAGAACTCCTTGTTGTACATCTCGCGGTAGCAGGGGGCGCAGCGGTCGATGAAGGCCTTCAGCTGGGCGCTCATGTTATAGAAGTAGACCGGGGTGGCCAGGACGATGACGTCGGCGGCCAGCATGGCCTCCAGAAGGGGGCCCATGGCGTCGTCCTTCAGAGAACACTTGTGGGAGTTGAAACAGTAACCGCAGCCGGTGCAGTAGGCGATGAATTTTTCACGGAGGAAAACCTTTTCCACCTGATGACCGCTTTCGCGGGCGCCCTGGGCAAAGCGGCCGCAGAGCATGTCGGAGTTGCCACCCTTGCGGGGGCTGGACGAGATGATCAGAACTTTTTTCATGCTGGGGGTCTCCTTTCTTAAATCAGTATACCGTTGCAGTGATCAAGCTCATGCTGGATGATCTGGGCGGTGAAGCCGCTGAAATCGGCCTCATGCCGCTGAAAGAGCGTATCCTGCCAACGGACATGTATCTTTTCATAACGCAGGGTTTTTCTGGGCCCGCCCAGAAGGGAGAGACAGCCCTCCTCCGTCTCATAGGGGCCGGAGCGGCTTGTGATTTCGGCGTTGAGCATCAGAAGGCAGCACTGCCCGTCGGCCACGGCGATGATCCGCCGCTGTACGCCGATCATGTTGCCTGCCATGCCCACGCAGTCGGCCCGGTGGTGCAGCAGTGTGTCCATGAGATCCCGGGCCGCGCTCAGATCGGCGGCCGTGGCTTCCGTGGATTTGGCAGCCAGAGAGATGGGATCGTGGACCAGTTGACGAACCATGGGGCTCACTTCCTTCCAAGCTTTGTCAATAATTAATCATAGCACAAAAGTATGGAAAAGAAAAGAGAAAATACGGGAGATTGACAGCAGCCGGGCAAAAGTCATATAATCGTATCCATCAGAAAAAACGGAGGCCTGTATGGCAAAGGTTGTTGAAATAACGGATTTTTCCGATCCGGCACTGGATGTTTATGCCCGGCTTACCGAGGCGCAGCTTTTGAACCGGCACAACCTCAGGGAGGGGTTGTTCATTGCGGAGAGCCCGCTGGTCATCGGCCGGGCGCTGGATGCCGGCTGCGAGCCGGTGAGCTTCCTCTGTGAGCGGCGGCACATCGAGGCCGCGGCCAAAGAGGTCATTGCGCGCTGCGGGGACATTCCCGTGTACACCGCGGAGTTTGACATCCTTACCCAGCTTACGGGTTTCAAACTTACGCGGGGTATGCTCTGTGCCATGCGTCGTCCGCCCCTGCCCACGGCGGAGGCGGTTTGCCGGGATGCCACACGCATCGCCATTCTGGAAAACATCATGAACCCCACCAATGTGGGCGCCATCTTCCGCTCTGCCGCCGCCCTGGGCATCGACGCCGTGCTGTTGACGCCGGCCTGCTCCAACCCCCTCTACCGCCGCAGCGCCCGCGTCAGCATGGGTACCGTGTTCCAGATCCCCTGGGCCTATCTGGGCGAGGAACACGCCGACTGGCCGGAAAAGGGTCTTGAGGAGCTTCGGAAATGGGGCTTTAAGACCGCGGCCATGGCTCTCTCCGACGACTCCGTGTCCATTGACGATGCCGCCCTTATGGCCGAGGAGAAGCTGGCCATCGTGCTGGGAACCGAGGGGGACGGTCTTGCGGAAAACACCATCGCCGGCTGTGACTACACCGTGAAGATTCCCATGTCTCATGGGGTAGACTCCCTGAACGTGGCCGCTGCCAGCGCCGTGGCCTTCTGGCAGCTGGGCAACCATTGAAAACGAAGCAGCACCGCTCACGCGGTGCTGCTTTTTCATATCTGCATGGCCGGGGTCAGGGCGATGATGCCCTCGGCAGGAAGGGTAACGGTACTCTCTGCCCTCACCGGCACATCGGTGAAGTCGGAGAGCTCCTCCAGCACGTCGTAGCCGAAACGCTCGCTCTTATAGTGCATGGGCAGGACGCAGCGGGGCTTTGTCTCCGCCACAAGACGTTTGGCGGTAGCGGAATCGATGGTATAGGTGCCGCCGATGGGGATGAGCAGGGCATCCACACCCTGCAGCGCAGCCAGAAGCTCTCCGGAGGGATATTCGCCCAGATCCCCCAGATGGGCCAGCCGGAACGCGCCGAAGCGGAAAATGCGCACGATGTTCCTGCCGCGCTTTGCTCCGCCGCAGTCGTCATGGAAGCTGTCGTATTCCTCCACGGCGAAGTCCGCCGGGGCGGCCCTGCCGCTGAGGGTGACGGCGGCGGTATAGCTGTGGTCCGTGTGGGCGTGGCTGCAGAAAACCGCATCCGCCGCCAGGGACAAAGACGCAAATCCCGGCACCTTTCCGTCCTCATAGGGGTCGATTACCAGAGAAAAATCCCCGTATTTTATCTGATAGCAGGCATGGCCCAGCCAGCAAAGTTCGATCATCTTGCAGCGCCTCCTTTTTTCTTCAGTATACCCAAAGCCGCCGTCCTTCGCAAGAGAATTGGTTAAAATCGCCGCAGCGGGGAAAGACTAAGCGTACTTTTCCGATGGGAGGCGGTATTTTGCAGGGAAAAGTAGAGATCTGCGGCGTAAACACCGCGCGTCTTCCCCTCTTAAGCGGGGAGCGCACCCGCCAGCTCCTGCGTCAGGCCAAAGGCGGCAACGAGGCAGCCCGGGAAGAACTGATCCGGGGCAATCTCCGGCTGGTGCTTTCGGTGATCCAGCGTTTTACCGGGCGCGGGGAGCAGGTGGACGACCTCTTTCAGGTGGGGTGCATCGGCCTCATCAAGGCCATTGATAATTTTGATCTGGAGCAGCACGATGTGCGCTTTTCCACCTACGGCGTTCCCATGATCGCCGGGGAAATTCGCCGTTATCTGCGGGACAACAGCGCCGTGCGTGTGTCCCGGAGTCTCCGGGACACGGCTTACCGCATCCTGCAGGTGCGCGAACGCATCCTCAGCGAGCAGGGCCGGGAAGCGGATGTGGAGGAGATCGCCCGGGAGCTGGAGCTGAAGCGGGAGGACGTGGTCATGGCGCTGGACGCCATCGCCGATCCGGTGAGTCTCTCCGACCCGGTTTACAACGACGCAGGGGGCGAAAATCTCACCGTGATGGATCAGCTTCGGGACAAGCAGAACTGCGACGAGAGCTGGATCGAGTATATGGCCATGGACGATGCCATGAGCCGGCTGTCCCCCCGGGAAAAGCGCATTCTGTCTCTGCGTTTCTTCGCCGGGCGTACCCAGATGGAGGTGGCGGAGATGGTGGGCATTTCCCAGGCCCAGGTATCGAGACTGGAGAAAAACGCCATCAACCAGATCAAAAAGAGTCTATTCGTTTCCTGAGGTGCATAGACTTACGCCGGGAGGCGAGGTATATGGAGCTGCGCTTGGGAGATCTCCGGTGGCGGGAGGTCATCGACACCGCCACGGGCGCCAGACTGGGCTATGTGAACGATATTCTCATCGAGGCGGAGACGGGCCGGGTGCTGGCGCTGATCGTGCCGGGCCCGGCCAGATTTTTCGGGCTTTTCGGCCACGAGGAGGATTATATTCTTCCCTGGCAGAGTGTAGCGCGGCTGGGTGCGGACTTCGTTTTGATTGATGGCAGCCGGGACGTGCGCCGGGGCAGCCGGGAAAGTCGCCCGATCTTCTGAAAAAGTCCAAAAAATACTGAAAAATAAGGGAATTTGCTCTTGCAAATTCCCTTTGAATGCAGTATAATATCCCGGCATTACGCACGGAGACTGACCGGCGACCCTGTGGCGAAAGCCGGGTCGGGCCGGATTGAGGTCTCCGGAGGTAATAACAAAATAAAGGAGGATATACCCCAATGGCAGTCGTTTCTATGAAACAGCTCCTGGAGGCCGGCGTGCACTTCGGCCACCAGACCCGTCGCTGGAACCCCAAGATGGCCGAGTACATCTACATGGAGCGTAACGGCATCTACATCATCGACCTGCAGAAGACCGTGAAGAAGCTCGAGGACGCTTACAGCTTCGTGCGTACCCTGGCTGAGAACGGCCAGAGCGTTCTGTTCGTCGGCACCAAGAAGCAGGCTCAGGACGCCGTGAAGGAAGAGGCCGAGCGCGTCGGCATGTACTATGTCAACGCTCGCTGGCTGGGCGGCATGCTCACCAACTTCCGCACCATGCGTACCCGCGTCGATCGCCTCGCTCAGCTCAAGAAGATGCAGGAAGACGGCACCTTCGACATGCTTCCCAAGAAGGAAGTCATGAAGCTCCTCGGCGAGATGGCCAAGCTCGAGAAGTACCTCGGCGGCGTCAAGGATATGAAGAAGCTCCCCGGCGCTCTCTTCGTCATTGACCCCCGCAAGGAGCACATCGCCATCGCCGAAGCCCGCAAGCTGCACATCCCCATCGTCGCCATCGTGGACACCAACTGCGATCCCGACGAGGTTGACTACGTCATCCCCGGCAACGACGACGCTATCCGCGCCATCCGCCTGATCAGCGCCACCATGGCCAACGCCGTGCAGGAAGGCCGTCAGGGCATCGACGCCGCTGAGGCTGTGGAAGTTAAGGAGGAAGAGTAATGGCTAACATTTCCGCTAAGGCTGTCAACGAGCTGCGCCAGGCTACCGGCTGCGGCCTCATGGACTGCAAGAAGGCTCTCATCGAGACCGACGGCGATTTCG
>SVLG01000059.1 GCA_015068055.1 Oscillospiraceae bacterium
CTGGTCTGCGGCGGCATTACTCTCCTGTGTGTCCTGCTTTTGCTGGTGGCCGCCCTGCAGGGCGACAAGCCTCTGGTCGAAGAAGCCCCCGCCGACGTTACGGATCTCCCCGCTGCTGACCGGGCTTACTTTGAAAGCGCCGAGTATGCAGCCGCGGCCGCATGGGAGAGCTTCCGCTCCGGCTTCGACAGTGACGGCAGCGTTTTCAACGCCTTTCTGACCAACGGTGTGGAGCTGGATAAAAAGTATGAACTCTATCCCGTCTACTCCCAGGAGATGGCCGACGAGCTGGAGCGCATCCGCGGCCAATATGGGCTGGCTCTCCATGAGGAGATTGGCTATTTCTACACTGCCGAGGAGCTTTACGCCGCAGCCGGTACCGATGCTTTCATCCGTTCTGACGGCGGCTGTGTGGGTTACATTTATAACGATGGCAGCTTCCATTTCGACGGCAGCGCCTATCTCAGCGGCAGTGTGACGGCGGAATACCGTTTCGACCGGCATATGCGCGGTATTCTCGCGGAAGAAACGCTGCTGCTGGGCCGCGGGGATGACTGGCAAAGCTGGAGTCTTGAAATCAGCGACCGACAGCTGCTTCATCTGGCGCTGGGCACGGAACGCTGTGTAATCCATGCCGCGCTGCCGGACTCTTTTGTCAGTATCACAGTGCTGGCCGGTGCTGCCACCGGCGAAAACCCCAAGGGCATCACGGCCGCTGCACTGGAAGAACTGGCCGCACACTTCGACTGGACGGCCATCCGATAAAAAAAGACCATGTGGTTTTTACCACATGGTCTTTTTTATACAGCAAGAAAGCCCAGCCACATCAATGTGCAAATGATTAGGAACATGGTTATAACGGAAAAGACGCTGGTCCATACCACCAACTGTGTCGCCAGCTGCTCATCGCCGCCCATTTCCGCCGCCATAACAGCCCCGGCCACCGCAGCAGGGGTTGCAAACTGCGACACCAGTCCCGGAAACTCATAAATGCCGCAGGACAGCCGCCCCGTACCGCTCAGATAAACCGCCGTACCAATGGCGATCAGGGGTGCAATGATCAAGCGAAAAACCGTCGTTGCCGCAATCTCTTTCAAAAGCCCCCTCACCGCGCGGTACTCAAACCGTCCACCCAACACCAGCAATGCAAAGGGCGTAGTAATGCTTTTCAGGTTTTCTATCACCGTATAGACCGGCTTTAACTGCACATTCAGAGCAAATACCACCGTTCCGAAAAACCTTCGCTGGGCTTCCCGGATCAGAAGGCACGCAAATCCCAGTACACCGCCGATGATTAAGGGGTTCCTGACGATCTTTTTCAATGCAGAACGGACGCTGTGCTTTCCCTCCGCAGCGGAAAAGATACTCAGAGAGATTACCGCCAGCACACTGTAAAGGGCAGAACCCGTGGTGGAAATAACCGCCGCCATTGTCTCGGCCCGGGGCCCACCCAACGCGGCAGCGATGGCCAGTCCCAAAATGGCAGAGTTGCCGCGGTATGTACTCTGCCAGACAACGCCCCGGCGGTTGGGTATCTTCGTTACGGATACGGCCCAGAAAAAGCCCAGCACGAAAAGCAGCAGTATCATACCTAGACAGTAGAGAAGCACCTGCCAATTGACAGCCGAAAAGCCATCCAGCCGATAAACATTCACGAACAACGTAGCCGGCAGCGTCACATGAAAAACCAGCCAGTTGCCCTTTTGAAGAAAGTCCGGCGTAAAATAGCCCAGGCATTTGAGTACATAACCCAGCAGGATCAGCAAAACCACCGGGGCTATGGCATTGACCGCCGCCAGAACGATGCCAAGCAGCATCTCAAATCACCTGCGCCTTGATCAGGTTGGTACTGGGTGTCTCACCAAGGGGAATACCCGCCGTAATGACCACCGTGTCACCCATGGTGGCCGCGCCGCATTCCCGGGCCACGTCGGCCGCACGCTGCAGCAGCACGTCGGTGCTCTCGGTACGCTCACTCTTAAAGGCCTGCACACCCCAGCAGATGCTCAGCTGCCGCTGTACCCGCTCATTGGGTGTGATGGCCAGAATGGGGCAGCCGGGGCGGAAGCGGGCGATCATGCGGGCCGTATGGCCGCTGAGGGTCATGGTAACAATGGCGGACGCATTCAGATCCTGCGCCGTGGTGCAGCAGGCATGGGTGATGGCCTCATTGATGCTGTCGTTGCCGGAGTGGGTGCGGCGGCGGAAGCGATCCCAGAGCAGGACCGAGGCCTCGGCGGTCTCCACCGTCTCCACCATGGTCTCCAGCGCTTCGATGGGATACTTGCCCGAGGCAGTCTCACCGGAGAGCATCACGCAGCTGGCATCCTCAAAAATGGCGTTGGCCACGTCGGAAACCTCGGCCCGGGTGGGACGCGGGTTGCGGATCATGGAATCCAGCATCTGCGTGGCAATGATCACGGGCTTGCCCCGCTTTACAGCACCTTCCACCATGCGCTTCTGAGCCACGGGCACCTGGCAGGCAGGGATCTCCACGCCCAGATCACCCCGGGCCACCATGACCGCATCCGCCGCATCCAGAATTTCCTCCAGATTATTGAGACCCTCCCGGTTCTCCACCTTGGCAATGATGCGGATATCCGGCGCACCGCTGTCCACCAGAACCCGGCGGACCGCCGCCACATCCTCGGCGCTGCGGATGAAGGAGGCGGCCACCCAGTCAAAGCCAAGCTCCGCGGCAAAACGAAGGTCTGCCTCATCCCGCTCGGTAACGGCAGGCAGCGCCACGTGGACATCGGGAATGGTGATGCTTTTATTGTTGGAGAGATATCCGCCGGTCACAACGCGGCAGCGGGTCTCCGTACCGGAAAAGCCGATTACTTCCAGCTCGATAAGGCCATCGTCCAGCAAAATCATGTCGCCGGCCTTGAGCTCCGCCGCCAGATTGGGATAGGTAACGCTGACACGCTCCGCATTGCCCTCCACCTCCTCGGCGCAAAGGGTGAACACCGCCCCGGTCAGAAGCTCCGCACCGTCCCCGGCAAACTTCTTCACGCGGATCTCCGGCCCCTTGGTATCCAGAATGGCAGCCACGGGTGCACCCAGCTCCCGCCGGGCCTTGTCGAGCCTCTCAAAGGTGGCCCGATGGCTTTCATGGGTGCCGTGGGAAAAGTTGAAGCGGGCGCCGTTCATACCGCTGCGAATCAGGGCACGGATGGACTCGTCATTATCCACTGCCGGACCCAGCGTGCAGATGATTTTTGTCTTGCGCATGGAAAACCCTCCAAACTGTCTTTTATGTCCATCATAATACCACAGTATGGGCAGTTTGAAAAGCAATTCAGTCAGGAATTTGACAACTCCCCGTAAATATGGTAAGGTTACGGGAAGTAACCCCCTATCCCTTGTATGAAAGGACGATGCGTATGAGACGCTTTTCTGCTTTGGCCGTCATCTTTCTCGTACTCTGCGCCGGCTCCATCCTGCTGATGCGAAGCTGCGGTGGTGACCGCGCCGATGATATGCCGCCGCTTCCCACACCGGAAAGTGTGATGGAACCCACTCCCACACCCGATCCCATGTCGCTGATCGCCACACCCGAACCGCTGCCCACTCCGGTCCCTACCCCCAGCTACGAGGGCAAGGTCTGGACTACCGACGGCGTAAATCTTCGTCTGGGTCCCGGTACCGATTTTGACATCTTCAACGCTGTAGACAAAGGAACCGAGCTGCAGCGTACCGGCATGGCCGAAAACGGCTGGAGCATCGTGCAGTTCAACGGCGCCGAATGCTACGTAAGCAGTACCTACATAAGCACCACACCTCCCAGCGCCGCCCCCGAGGCTGCGTCCACCAATACCTTCAACGTCACCCCCTGCAGCGACACCGTCTGGACCACCGACGGCATGAACCTCCGTCGTGGCCCCGGTACTGATTATGATATCGCCATCACGGTGGAGAAAGACACAGAACTCCAGCGCACCGGCACCACCGATAACAACTGGAGTCGGGTCCTCTTTGAAAACGTGGGCTACTATGTGGACAGTTCCTACCTCAGCACCACGCCGCCCACCCCCGAGGAGGGTGAGGAAGCCAGCGTGGGAAGCGAGGAAGCCAGCACCGCTCCCCCGGCCGTCTCCGGCGATTTTCCCACCGAGGGCAGCTTTGAGTCCAACACCGGCGTGTCTCTGAACATCCGGGTGGACTGGAACGTAGCCGACAACGGCGACGGCAGCCGCACGCTGAATTTGCAGGCTACACTCCTCTCCTGCACGCTGGAGGCTGCTTCCTATGCCGATGATCTTTGCTTCAAGGTCGGCAACGACACCTTCTATGTCACCAGCAAGGGTGTCAGCGTCAGCTCCCCCAGCGTGGTCGAAACTGTGCTGGGCAGCTGCAGCGCCACCGTGGACTCCGTTGGCGTTCCGGTCACGGTAAGCTGGCGTTTCAACGGCAGCTACAGCGGACAGCAGATCGAATATGTCACGGCCACTCAGACCCTTACCTTTGGCAGTTGAGCCGGATATGAAAACACCCCGCCTCCCATGGTAGGCGGGGTGTTTTCATATTCTCATATCTTTTCCAGCGCTCTTGCCAGCTGGTCGGGGCAGGAGGTGGACTTAAAGCCACACCTGATGCCCTTGACACGGCGGATGACTTCATCCTTGTCCATACCTTCCACCAAAGCAGCAATACCCTGAAGGTTGCCGCTGCAGCCGCCGTCAAAGCGAACGGCACTCACCTTGCCCTCCTCCACCTGAAAGCGGATGGAGCGGGAACAGGTGCCGGAAGTTTTGTAGTTGTATTCCATGTGTCTCCTATGTATCAGCCGGCCTGCTCTGCAGCCACTTCGATGACCTCACCGCTCTCTTTCACAAGGCCACCCTCAGCGCAGAAGTCGCAGGCATCGGTACGGTTGGCAGCCAGAGCATCCTCCAGCGTGCAGGCGGTGATGTTCTCGCTCTTGGAGTTGCGCAGGGACTGGCACTCCAGAGAGAAGTGGTAGCTCTTGCCGTACTTGGTGTAGTACACGTCACCGGTGTAGCCGTTCTCGTCGGCCTCCTCCAGAATCTCATTGACCTCATCCTGAGTAACAGGATTGTAGTCGGCGGAAGCGGAAGCGGCGCCAAGGAACACCACGGCCAGAACAGCGGCCACGATCTTCTTGGTCCTGGCCTCAATCTTGTCGCTCTTGACGATCATGATGATGGCCAGAGGAGCCATGATGACACCGGCCATGATGACGCCCAGCTGATTCCAGACGAACTGGATGAACTTATTATGGCTCTTGGTGGGGTGGATGTGGTTGGCCTTCTTCCAGAGAAGGGCAGCGACCACGCAGAGAACGCCGGCTACCACGATGTCGATCACGCACTCGGTAACAGCGTTGAGGAACAGCATACGGCAGGCGCCGAAGGGCAGGTTCAGCTCACCGATCTGAGGCAGATACATGGCGACGGCGGCCAGTGCCCAAAGTACAAAAGCCAGCACACGCCACAGGGCAGTATTTTTCTTCTCACCGCTTTCCTGTTCTTCCAGCTGGGCCACGGCGGCCTTCAGCGCAGCGGAGGTGGGTTTTTTCTTCGCAGGAGCTTTTTCGGTTTTCTTGGTAGCCATAGGTCTCTCCCCCTAAATAAATTTTGTCCATGATTATTATAGCACTTTTTTCCCGTCTTGACAACTATCTGTTCTATATCTTGATATTTTTATTGAAATAGCGCCCTAAGTATGGTACTTTGTAGGTATTGAAATGGAAGGCAGGTAAGCAAGAATGACCGACATTAAAAAGCTTCTGAACAACGATATTCTCAAGGAAATCAGCCGCGAGGCCGACGGCAACATCGATGCCGATGACGTGGCCAAGGTTCTCAATGCCGTTATGCCCCAGCTGGAAGAGAGCGTACGGAGCGGTGAGCTTGCCCAGCGCAGCGCCGACGTGCAGCGCGGCGGCGTGATGGATCTGCTGCCCCTGCTTCTGGGCGGCAACAGCGCCGGCATTACCAGCGCCGTTTCCCAGTCTACCGGTGTCAGCAACAACAGCGTTAACAGCATTCTGAAGATCGCAGCTCCCATCCTCCTCTATATGCTTCTCAAAGACGATAACGCTCCCCAGCAGCAGGGCGGCGGTCTCGGCCTTCTGGGCGCGCTTCTGGGCGGCGGCCAGCAGCCGCAGCAGAGCGCCGGTGCCGGTCTTCTGGGTGCCCTCCTCGGCGGTGGCCAGCAGCAGGCGCAGCCCCAGCAGAACATGGGCATGAACCTTCTCGGCTCCCTTCTTGGCGGCGGCCAGCAGCAGGCTCAGCCTCAGCAGAACGCTGCCGGCGGTCTCCTGGACCTCTTTGGCGGTCAGGCTCAGCAGCCCCAGCAGACCCAGCAGACCCAGCAGCAGAGCGGCGGCGCTGATCTGCTCGGCACCCTGTTCTCCATTCTGGGGGACAGCGGCAAGTAAGTCATGAAGAAGAAAAAGCTATACATACTCATAGCGCTCCTTGTCGTCCTTGCCCTGCTGGCCGTCACTGAGCGCAGCGAAAGCGCGGCCCCCGTCGTTGACGAGTCTCTGCAGCTGGTCGAAGACGTGGTGGAGGAAGCGGTCGAGGAAGTTGCGGACATAGTCGAGGAGACCGCTGAACCCGAAGCCGAACCGGAGGAAGAAGCGCCGCTTCTGGACGAACACGGCACTTACGACTCCAAGGAGGATGTAGCGCTCTTCATCCACCTGTATGGTCGTCTTCCGGATAACTACATGTCCAAAAAGGAAGCCGAAAAGCTCGGCTGGGAGGGTGGTTCTCTGGAACGTTACGCCCCCGGCATGTGCATCGGCGGCAGCCGCTTTGGCAATTACGAGGGACTGCTGCCTGAGGCCAAGGGCCGCACTTACACCGAGTGCGACATTGACACCCTCGGAGCCAATTCCCGGGGTGCCAAGCGCATCGTTTTTTCCAACGACGGCCTCATTTACTACACCGACGACCACTACGAGAGCTTTGAGCTGCTCTATGGAGAACCCTGATGGAATATGTACTGGATGTGCGCGAACTGCGCAGCTGCGGCGCTTTCCACGCCCGGCTGAAGGAGACGCTCTCCTTCCCTGCCTGGTACAGCGGCAATCTGGACGCTATGTATGACTGCCTTACGGACCTCCCACGGGGGACGAGACTCGTCATACAGAACTTCTCCGCGCTGGAGGAGCAGCTGGGCCCCCGTTATACCGCCAAACTCCGCCGCGTCCTCAACGATGCGGCAGCAGAGGGCCGCTTTGACTGGGAGGAGGTATAATTTGTGCTGATCCTGATCTCCGCTGTCTTTATGCTGATCTTCGCCCTGCTGGGCTGGCTTCTTTTCAAGGGCCATGTGGAGCCCATGATGAACGAGATGTTCGCTCCCGCCGCCAAGGGTGAGGTGAACAAAGAGGCTCTGGGTCGCTATATGGGCAGACTCATGTTTGCTCTGGCCGCCTGTCTTGCGCTGATGACGCTGGGCATCGCCTTCCATGTGGGTGTGCTGCAGCTCATAGCCGTATTGCTTTTCATCCTGCTCTTTGCCTTCGGCATGGTGTATCCGAATCTGAGCGGTAAGTTTCTAAAATAAAAAGTGAGGACACAAAATGTGTCCTCACTTTTTATTCAGTTGAATTTCTTCATCTGGCCCAGCACGTGTTCGCAGACCACCACGCGGTCCTCGGCGGCAAAGGCCTCGGGGAAGTTATCGGAAAAGAGGATCTGGGCGGAGGCGGGGAACTCGTCGTCACCCTCCCAGAGGATGAAGCGCAGGTACAGTCCCGGCAGGAAGTTGAACTCATAGCCAATGCCGCTTCCCTTGAACTCCGTGGCACCGAGGCCCTCGCAAGCCTTGCGGAACACGGCGGGCCGCCAGCCGTAGGTGCCGGCCATACGGAGAATGCAGCGCTGCTGGAACTTGGGGTCATAGGTCTCGCCCCAAGGCATCTGGCTGTAGGTCACGAAACCCGTATGAGGGCCAACCTTCTTGCCCTCCAGCAGGTAGCGGCCAAAGAGGATGCGGCTCTTGTCATCCCAGCCCTCGTCGTCAAAGGCCGGAAAGCTCACGCTCCGGTCCGCGCCCAGCAGGTGCAGAGTAAACTTACCGTCGGCATAGGGGATACCCAGACGCGCAGCAATCTCGGCGGGATCGGCCTCCTGCAGGAGGCCCATGTAATGCTCCAGAGGCGCCATGGTCAGGTTATTGGCTCTGTAGGGAGTTTCCATATCTTAACCCTCCACACTGGGGAAGAGTCGGCTGTCCGTATGAGGCAGGAAGCACGCGGACACAAACTCATCCATGTAAGTAGGCTCGTTGCTCAGTTCCACATAGGTCATGTTGCGGCCAATGTCGTTGACCTTCTCCTCGGCATCCCGGGCCATAAGCATGGCATAGGAGCCGGTGAGGGAAGAGTTGCCGATGTAGCTGAACTTTTCACGGTCCACGTCGGGGAGCATACCGATGTAAACGGCGTTGTCGATATCAATGCCGCTGCCGATGCCACCGGCGATCATGATCTTCTCCACAGCCTCCGGCTCCATGCCTAGGTTTGCAAGCATGAGACGAACGGCGGAGAAGATCGCGCCTTTGGCGCGAATGAAGTTGTCCAGATCCACCTCGTTGATGGAGACCTCACGACCGTCGGCGCTCTCGCTTTCGTCCGCGAGAACGTAGCGGCCCATACCAAACTCATCACGCAGCACGCGCTTACCCTCGCCAATAAACTTGCCGCGGGCATCGATAATCCCGGCGCGGAAGAGGGCCGCCACGGTGTCGATGATACCGCTGCCGCAGAGGCCGATGGGCTTCTGATCGGCGGTGTCACCCACAATGGTAAGGTTGGGCTCCATCGTCTCCTTGTCGATGGTCACGGCCTCGATGGCGCCCACGGTGGCACGCATGCCGCAGGAGATGTCACCGCCCTCAAAGGCGGGACCTGCGGAGCAGGCGCAGGTAAACATATAGTCGCTGTTGCCCAGCACCAGCTCACCGTTGGTGCCAAGGTCAATGAAGAGGGAGAGTTCCTCGCTGTTCCAAAGGCCGGTAGCCAGAACACCGGCGGTGATGTCGCCGCCCACATAGCTGCCCACGTTGGGAGCCAGCACCAGAGGTGCTGCACTGTTGAGCCCAGGGATCAGGTCACCGGCACGGAGGGTGCCGCTCTCAAAAAAGCTGGGGATAAAGGGCTCCATACGGATGGGGTCGGCATAAACACCCAGCAGCAGATGCTCCATGGTGGTGTTGCCGGCGATGCAGACGCGGTAGATGCGCTCCCGGGAGATGCCGGCCTGATGACAAAGGCTGTCCAGCAGGGGCACAAGAGTCTCCTCCACCACAGCCTTCTGCAGGCGCTTGGCGCCGCCGGGCTTCACGGAATGGATGATACGGTTGATGACGTCGGCGCCGTAGCGGATCTGACCGTTGCCGGCGCTGGCACGGCCCAGCAGCTTGCCGCTGACCATATCGGTCAGAACGCCGGTGACGGTGGTGGTGCCGATGTCGATGGCCACACCGCAGACGGGGGCCTCATCGTCGCCGGGCAGTAGATCCACCACGACGGTCTGCTCCTCGTAGAGAGCCAGCACGCAGCGGACGGCAAAGTCCTTCTCCCGGAGAACGGCTGCCAGCTTGCAAAGCGTTGCGAAGGAAAGGCGCACGTTGGCATAGCCTTCGGCTTCCACCGCCCAGATGAGGCGCTCGTTATCGGGCATGGTGTCATCCAGCGTAGGCTCACTAAGCTGCAGGGAGATGACCTCGATGGAGTTTTTCTCCATGACGCCGGCAGAGCGAAGCTCGGTACGGATGTTTTCAAAGGCGGCAAAGGTGGCGGGGTCGTTGAGATCGGCGGTGCGGATACCGGTTTTGAAGGCAGAGGCCGTGTCGGGCACGGCCACGGTGACCTCGCCCTCCACGGTAGTCTCGCAGGCGAGACGCCAACCCTTGGCCCAGTCCTCGTCAGTGATGTGGCGGGTGTGCTCGGCCAGAGCGCTGCCGGCTACAATCTGAACCCGGCATTTGCCGCAGGTGCCGTTGCCGGCACAGGGGGCGTCGATGGCCACGCCGGCATGGCGGGCGATCTCCATAAGACTGTCGCCGCTGCGGGCGTTTACGCTGATCTCTTTTCCGTCACCAAAACGGAAGCTTACTTTCGGCATTTTATGTCTAATCTCCCTTAGAAAGTGATCTTGTCCAGAGCCTCGTAGAGGGCCTTTTTCACGGGGTTGTCCTTGGGCAGGAAGGCAGTGGGCTTGCCGGCCCCGTCACACTCGTAGACGGTTTCGTCCTGAGGCAGAACACCCAGCAGCTCCATGCCGCTCTCACGGATGAGTTCCTCCACGCCTGCTGCCAGAACACCGCCGGGGGCGCGGTTCACCAGCAGCTTCACCTTGCCGTTGGGGACGAGCTTCAGGTCGTTCAGCACCAGATCATGGATGCGGGCGCAGGCCTGTACACCACGGCGGGACGCATCGGACACCAGAATGACGCTGTCTACTGCGGGCAAAACGCCGCGGCTCAGATGCTCCATGCCGGCCTCGTTGTCCACCACGATGTAGCGGTAGTTGGCAGCGTACTTGGCCACCTGCGTGGTGAGGATGCCGTTGACAAAGCAGTAGCAGCCCTTGCCCTGAGTACGGCCCATGACCAGCAGGTCAAAGTCGTCGTCCTCCACGAGGGCATCGGCAAACTTCATATCGGCGTAATCGGCCTTGGTCATGCTGGCGGGCATACTGCCGTTGGCGCCGTCACGCTCCATTTCTTCACGAATGTCGCCCAGAGTGGTCTCCACCTTGACGCCCAGCACCTCGTTGAGGTTGGAGTTGGCATCGGCATCCACAGCCAGGACGGGCCCCTGCTTCTTGGCAGCCAGATATTCGATGAGCATGCCGCTGATGGTGGTCTTACCAACGCCACCCTTACCGGCCAATGCGATGGTATGAGTCATAGTATTCCTCCAATCTTATTCTGCTGAAGTCAGCGTATATTCAGTAAAAAGCCCATGCGAAAAGACGCGATAACGAAGGCCTTTGGGGCTATCATCGCGTTCAATGCTTTCCGCATGGGGTTCCTCTGTGCGGATCCAGACATCGGGGTCGTCCATCTCGACCTCGTCGAAGAAGACATCCCGCATCTGATTGTTGCCGCACTCGTTTTTAATTTCCCGGATGACCTCGTAGATCATGCGGCGTCGGTACGGATTACCACGACGCCGCCGGTGAGGTCGATGTAGCTGAGTTCACCCTCAACCACGGTCTCGGCACCGACAATATCGGTGAGGACAACCTTACCGGGCAGCACCTGTACCTGGCTCACATAGCGGGCCAGCACAGCGCTGTCGTCTTTGTTGTTCTTATAAGCGGTAGAAAGGCACATGGGTCTTACTCCTTTATCTGATCCAGAACCTCAGCGAGCTTATCGTTGCCCTGACGCAGCAGCGCCATGGCTTCTTCCATGGTGGCTCTGGCCTCACCGCTGAGGGTAGCGGCCACGCCTTCCAGCTCGGCAACGTGGTTCCGGTTGTGATCGATCATATGGGCCAGCAGGATCGCCGGCGTGATTTCGCTGTGGGTATGCTCGTGGCTGTGATCATGAGAATGTTCGTGCTTGTGGCCGCGGCCAAATCCGAGAATGTGCATATAGTATGCCTCCCTTATTTTGAAGAATGCCCGCCCAGGGGGCGGGCATTCTTCCGCTGTGAAAAAATTTGAAAACTCAGATGTCGAAGGGCTCCAGACCGAAGACGGGGTGACCCTTCTCGGTCAGGTACTCGATCATGGCGTCGAGCTCATCGGCAGTGGGAGCGACGGTCTCATCGCAGATCATGTCGGTGAAGTTCTCGATGCCGTAGAGATCCATGGCGGACTTGTCGAGGTTGGCACGGACTTCGTCCTTCAGAGCCTTGGGCATCCAGACGATACGGGCGATGCCGCCCTCAGCGCGCATGAACTTCTTGGAAGCGATGAAGTGCTTGCCGTGGCCCATGAAGCCGGGAGTCTGCTGGCCGCCGCCGGTCATGGAGGCGAGCTCGGCAAAGCTCATGCCCAGGGGGGAGGAGCCGGCGTACTCACGGTTAACGATCACAACGCCCATGGTGGCGGGCTCCATGCCGCAGATGCATTCGAAGCAGCCGCAGGAGGTCATGGGATCCTTGAACAGGGAGTACATGGTGACGGCTTCCAGAGCGCCGCGGGAGAATTCCTTAACAGCGCGGTTGCAGTCGGGCCAGATGCCAACGAACTCGTCTTCGCAGCCTTCCTTGGAGACGATCTGGCAGGGACCGGTGGGGTCGAGCTGGTTGGTAGCCTTGGCATCCATCCAGGAAACGGCGCCGCAGAGACCAAGACGCTCGGGGGTAACGATGCAGACGTGGCTGGGGGAGAAGGACTGGCACATGGTGCAGGTGTAGAACACGTCGGCGGCCTCGTCAGTCAGGCTGGCGAGACGGGCGTCACGGGCGTTGTACACGGGAACGGCCAGTTCACGACGCAGACGGGTGCACTCGGCGGGATCGGTGATCACGGTGACCTGGCACTTGTCGATAACGGCGTCGTACTCGTTCTTCAGCTTGGCGTAGAGAACCTCGCCGATGTGCTTGGCACGGAAGCCGGCTTCGAAAGCGGCCTTGGAAACACGGACACGGATCTGGTCGCGCTGACCGGTGTGCATGATGCCCTCCAGGCAGTTGATCCAGGAATGGAACTTACGCTCGAAGACGGACTCGAAGTCGCTCTGCATGGTCTTGCCGCCAACTTCAGCGATGTAGCTGAGCTGGATCATGCTGCCGGGCTCGAAGGTATCGAGGTCGGGGCCGATGACAGTGATCTTGTGGTCTTCGATCTCGCGGACGTCCTTGGACTGCACCAGCTCGAAGCAGTCGACACGGCTGCCGTAAGCTTCCAGCTGCATGTCGCCGCGGCGAATGATCTCGCCCTCGAAAGCGGTGTTGAAGGACACAGGGATGTCCATGTTGGTGACCTTGATCTTGATGTCGCGGGCTTCCAGAGAAGTCTCGATCCAGTCCTGAGTGTTCTCATAGACGATGAGGCTCTTGGGAACGCGCATAACGTCCTTGGTATCGTTGGTGATAACGGGGAAGCCAAGGCCGATGGCGCCGCCGCCGCAGGCAACGGTCAGGTCATCCACGGGAGCGTAGGCGTTGACGAAAGCACGGA
>SVLG01000002.1 GCA_015068055.1 Oscillospiraceae bacterium
GATATTGGTATTGAAAAAAAGCTCCTCAATGGCCATAACTTCAGGCCGAAAGTGGCGAATGATTTCCTCCAGATCACTGTAAATCTGATCAAGCCGGGAAGAAAGCTGTGTATGCGCAGGGGTAGTGATAACGCCGCAGGATACAAGACGCTGCCTGGTCCCTTCGCTGTCCAGTATGGAAAAACCGACTGTTGCAATGCCGGGATCCAAACCCAGAATGCGCATATCTTCCCTCCTCTTTGGCGTTCTAAGTATTTTAACATCAATTTTAATCTGTGGCAATATAAAAATCCCGTCGGTTTTTCTGACGGGATTTTTGCATCAGGCTCTGGGATGGGCCTTGTTATAAACATCTTTCAGCTGTTTTTTCACAAGCTGAGAGTAAATCTGCGTAGAGCTTATATCCGCGTGGCCCAGCATTTCCTGAATGGCGTGTATATCTGCGCCGTTTTCCAGCAGATGGGCCGCAAAGGAATGCCGAAGCGTATGGGGTGTGATCGTTTTCTCGATATGGGCCTTGTTCTGATAAGTTTTAATGATTTTCCAGAATCCCTGACGTGACATGCGCTCACCACTGACATTCACAAAAAGAGACTCTTCATCCGGAGTCGCGATCATCTGAGGGCGAACCACTTCCACATACTCGCTCAGCGCCTTGATGGCAGCTGGATAAAGAGGGATCAGACGTTCTTTCTCATGACTTACGCAGCGGATTACACCAACACTGAGGTTCACATCGGAAACGTTCAGGGAAATAAGTTCGCTGACCCGAATACCGGTGGCATAAAGGAGCTCCAGCATGGCGCGGTCGCGATAGCCTTTCAGATCGCTGCATTCCGGCTGTTCCAGCAGCAATTCCACTTCCTTACTGGTAAGGATCTGGGGCAGTTTCTGTGTGGCCTTGTCGGGAACCAGCTTTCCGGTGGGGTTAGTCTCAACCACACCGCTGTTGAGGAGCTGGCTATAGAAAGACTTCAGCGAAGCGATATTTCGGGATACCGTAGCCACAGACTTGCCGGCTGCGCGGAGCCAATCAATGTAATTACACAGAACTTCCTCGTCAGCTTCGTCAAAATCCACGTCCTCATGACTGTCCAGATATTCGCCAAACTGACGCACATCCCGCATATAGGAACTAAGGGTGTTGTTAGATGCCTTCTTTACATCCACAAGATAACTGCGATAAATTTCCAGGCATTCTTTGTTATCCATACAACGCCCCTCCTTTCTTTTTATACGATCTGGGGTATTAAATATATCTGTGCAGCCGCCGCCGCCAGAAGCAACGCTACGGAAATCAGCAGACGTACAGGGCGGATATATCCGCACCGACGCGTCAGTCCACTTTCGCTGCAAAGACATAGAATGCGGGAAGAAGATACGGCATCTTCGCAAAGAAGAAAGAATGCCGGGACGGAGAAGAGAGCCGGCAGCGCAACTGCAAGAAGGGCCGCCGAACTTTCCATACCGCCGCGTAAAAGAATTGACAAGCTGGCTGTAAGCAGATAACCTCGCAAAAAAACAAACAACGGAACCAGTATATAGCCAAGAGTGGAGGTACCCAGTGCAAAAACACACAAAGGAAGCCAAAACAACGAAACCGGGTTGGCAGTGACTGCAGCACCACCATCCAATTGCAAAGGCGTAACCGGTGTCTTAACGATTAACCCTAAAACGACCCCGGCTAAAAAAGCCCCTGCCAAATGGAACAAAACCGTGTTTATCATTCGCAACTGCATTCGCAACGCACATCACCTCGTGCGATTCTATGCCGGAGCGCAAAATAATAACACAATTTACATAATCTTTGCATACACAATATACAACAAATTCAAACAGTTATCAATCCCTTTTTTTCAAAAAATGGCTTTTTGTCGATTATGTCAATTAATTATGTAAACTCATGTCGCAAGAGTTGAAGCTCTATTTCTTCCAAACTCGCTGATATATGGCAAATATGCCAAGATTTTGTTGCGCTGCCAATCACTTTGCACAATATCTGGGCAAAAGCAGCTAAATTATGTAAACTAATTTAGCTATATTACGTTATGTTATTGCGCGTTTCCGTTTTGATTTAATTATGTAACTTTTGTTACTTTTGACTAAAATTGTAACTTTTCCTGCCGCGCTCCCAAAACAGATCACGACCAGCATAGTCATTGACAGAGTATCTTTTATGCTGCTGCTTTGCCCGGAAAACGATAACAATAACAGCAGCATTATATAAGCGACGGCGCTGGCCAGTATCCCCGGCACAAGTCCACGAAAGGAATTCCTGGTCAGTGCGGATGAACAAAGGCTACCACAAAATACAGAGATAAAGAGCCAGACCTTCATGCCGCCTTCTTCAACGCTTCCTCTTAAAATTATCCAGGCACCCAACAGCATTAAAATGAATGTAAGCCCCATACCCAATACAGCCGCAACCGCTGTATGGATAAGAGGCTCCGTAAAATGACGCTTTTTGTGTTTTGTCGGCATAAAAAACCTCCCGCAAGTCATGGTATGTTTCATACTATGACTGCGGGAGAGTCCTTATTCTAATGTGCAGCTTTAGCCTTCCAGAGTTTCCTCGGAGTCGCTCTTTTCCTTGCTGCCCTTTCCATCGTTGCTGGAGAGCGCCCACTTGGTCACTTCAATACGGACGCGATCCTCACCGGTCTCAAAGGTGATCCGGTCACCGGTAACATGAACCACGCGGCCAACCATACCGCCGATGGTGGTGATCTTGTCGCCGACTTCCACATTGCTGCGCATTTCCTCGGCCTGCTTCTTGCGCTTCTTCTCAGGACGGATCATAAAGAAGTACATGATACCAAAGAGCATGGCCATCATCACAAGGCTGGACGCCATACCGCCGGTAGCGCTGGCATCAGCCGTCTCGGTGGCGGCAGGAGCGCAGGCGGAGAAGATGCAGGCCATCACGCAAACGGCCAGAACGACGGAAAGAATCTTTTTTGCTTTCATCAGGTTTACCCCCAAATAGTATTACGTATCAGATTATATATGTACATCTCGGCAAAATCAAGCTTTTATATCCGCGAATCCAAAATTTCCGCATACTTTTGCCGGAATGCGCCGTAATTCCCCTCGTCCAACGCCTTCCGTATCCGCGCCATCAGGTCATTGTAGAAGTAAAGGTTATGCATCACAGCAAATCTCATGGCCAGAATTTCCTCCGCTTTGAACAGGTGCCGGAGATACGCGCGGCTGTAGGTGCGGCAGACCGGACAGTTGCAGCCTTCGGCAATGGGGCCTTCATCCCGCTCGTACTTTTTGTTCTTGATATTGATGACGCCCTCCCAGGTGTAGAGGTGACCATGACGACCATTGCGGGCCGGCATGACGCAGTCGAAGAAATCCACTCCGCGATAAACCGCTTCAATGATATTGCCCGGGGTACCCACTCCCATAAGATAGCGGGGCTTGTCCTTGGGCATGTGCTCCTCAACCTGCTCAATCGTTTCATACATCTCTGCTGCGGTCTCTCCAACCGCGAGACCGCCGATGGCGTAGCCGGGCAGATCCAGCTCTGCAATGGCTTTCATATGCTCCACGCGGAGGTCGTGATACACCGCACCCTGATTGATGCCCCACAAAACCTGACCGGGGTTTACCGCATCCGGCTCTGCGTTATAGGCTGCCAGCGCCGTCTTACAGCGCTGCAGCCAGCGAACCGTGCGCGCACAGGAGTCCTTTACATAGTCATAGGTGGCAGGAATGCCCACACATTCATCGAAGGCCATGGCAATATCGGAGCCAAGGTTTGACTGGATACGCATGCTCTCCTCCGGCCCCATAAAGATATGACGACCATCCACGTGGCAGTTAAAAGCTACCCCCTCCTCCGTAATCTTTCGGAGAGAGGCCAAAGAGAATATCTGAAATCCGCCGGAGTCTGTAAGGATGGGGCCATCCCAGTGCATGAAGCGATGAAGTCCCCCCATGTCCTTAATCAGCGAATCGCCCGGGCGGACATGCAGGTGATAGGTATTGGAAAGCTCCACCTGACAGCCTATCTCGCGCAGATCCCGGGCAGAGAGTCCGCCTTTGATAGCTGCCTGAGTACCAACATTCATAAATACAGGGGTCTGCACGGTTCCGTGTGGGGTGGTATACTCGCCACGACGTGCATGTCCCTCGGATGCAATCAGTTTATACATGGTCTGCTCCCTTCAGGAAATAAACATGGCATCGCCAAATGAGAAGAACCGATAACGCTCTCGTACAGCCTCGGCGTAAGCACTAAGTACATTTTCCCGGCCGGCCAGCGCCGAAACCAACATAACCAGAGTACTCTCCGGCAGATGAAAATTTGTAACAAGGGCATCCACCATTTTAAAACGGTAGCCCGGATAAATGAAGATGTTTGTCCAGCGGCTGCCGCTTTCAAGGACACCATCCTCCCTGCCCATACTTTCCAGAGTTCGGCAGGAGGTTGTTCCCACCGCTACAATGCGGCCACCGGCAGCCCGGCAGCCATTGACCTTTGCTGCGGCCTCCTCTGTAACCGTGCAAAGCTCCGCGTGCATGGGATGGTCTTCAATATTCTCTTCTTTTACGGGACGGAAGGTCCCCAGACCGACATGCAGCGTCACGAATGCGGTTTCCACACCCTTGGCCCGAATTTTATTCAGGAGTTCATTGGTAAAGTGCAGCCCGGCCGTTGGTGCTGCCGCTGATCCGACCTCTCGGGAATACACCGTCTGATAGCGCTCCGAGTCCTTCAGTTCTTCTTTGATATAAGGAGGCAGCGGCATATGTCCCAGTCTCTCCAGAACCTCCAGGAAAATCCCCTCATAATGGAAATGCAGTATCTTGTTGCCCTCTTCCCCGCTGCGAACCACCTCAGCCGTCAGTTCTCCCTCACCAAAGCGGAGCTGTGTGCCCGGCTGTGTTTTTCGGCCGGGGCGGGTAAGACACTCCCACTCCCCGTTGCCCAAATCGCGCAGCAGTACAACCTCCACGCTGCCGCCTGTGGGGCGGGTGCCGAAAAGTCTGGCCGGGATTACACGGGAATCGTTCATTACCAGACAGTCACCCGGCCGGAGCAGTTCGTACAGCTCATAAAAACGCCGGTGTGCCAGCTCACCGCTCTGCTTGTCCAGACAAAGAAGTCGGGACGCATCACGCTGCGGCAGAGGTGTCTGCGCAATGAGTTCCGGAGGAAGCTCAAAATTAAAATCCGTTCTTTTCAAATCCATTCTCCCATTATACGACCCGCTTGACTCGGCTGGCGGGCAGTGTTATTATAAAGTGCATTATATATCAGACTCCGCACTTATTTCAACCCGAAACCGCACAGTTTCGCCCGCGGAGCTGGAAAGGGGCTTTTTTATGAAGAAGTATCGCGTTGGTGTCATCGGCGGCACCGGTATGGTGGGACAGCGTTTCATTACGCTGCTTGCAAACCACCCCTGGTTTGACCTGACTGTCATTGCCGCCAGTGCCCGAAGCGCCGGGCGCAGCTATGAGGAAGCCGTGGGCAGCCGTTGGGTAATGGCCGATCCCATTCCCGAAAAGGCGCGCCGGATCGTTGTTTCCGACGCTTCCGACGTGGAAACCGTAGCGCAGCAGGTCGACTTTGTGTTCTGTGCCGTGGATATGAAGAAAGAGGAGATCCAGGCTTTGGAGGAGCGCTACGCCCGCGCCGAATGCCCCGTTGTCTCCAACAACAGCGCCCACCGCTGGACAGCCGATGTTCCCATGGTAGTGCCTGAGGTTAATCCCGAGCATATTCAGGTGATTGAAGCCCAGCGCCGCCGTCTTGGCACCAGGCGCGGCTTCATCGCTGTCAAGTCCAACTGCTCCATTCAGAGCTACGTTCCTGCCCTGAACCCCCTGCGCGCGGAGTTTGGGCTCAAGCAGGTTCTGGCCTGTACCTATCAGGCCATTTCCGGCGCCGGCAAGACCTTTGACAGCTGGCCCGAAATGGTTGATAACGTGATCCCCTACATCGGCGGCGAAGAAGAAAAGAGCGAACAGGAACCGCTGAAGGTATGGGGCCACGTGGAAAACGGCGTTATTGTCAAAGCCGAAAAGCCTCTCATCACGGCTCAGTGCCTCCGCGTCCCCGTCTCCGACGGTCATATGGCCGCGGTTTTTGCCAGCTTTGAAAAGAAGCCTTCCAGAGATGAGATCCTGCAGCGCTGGGCCTCCTATAAGGGCCGGCCTCAGGAACTGAAGCTCCCCTCCGCGCCCGCTCAGTTCCTCCGCTATTTTGAGGAGGACAATCGTCCGCAGACTCGTCTGGATCGCGGCAACGAAGGCGGCATGCAGGTGGCAGTCGGCCGTCTGCGTGAAGACAGTGTATTTGACTATAAGTTTGTTTCCCTCTCCCACAACACCCTGCGCGGTGCTGCCGGCGGTGCCGTTCTGCTGGCTGAGCTTCTCTGCGCCGAGGGCTACATGGACTGATGCGAACGAAACGATTCCTGCTGGGGACGGCGGCTTTTATATGTGCCGCCGTCCTTCTCACAATGCAGCTCCATTGTCGGGCTAACGAAAACAGTTCCCGGCATGCTGCCCAGGATACCAGTCTTTTGAAGAACAGCTGTGTCATCGGCCATTCCCACGCTGTTGGTATGCAGATGGTATGGGATGTGGATGAGGTCAACTACATTGCAGAGGTGGGGTTGACCGCACTGGGCATGCTTGTTCAAGATGATTTTTCCCTGCCTGGCGGCGGCACCGGCGGCCTTCGAGCCGGTTTAAGCAGCAGGATCTACGACAAATTCTATATTCTGCTCGGAACGAATGACGTGCTGGGATGCGAAAACCATCTCCCGGTCTTCAAAAGCCATATGGAAGAACTACTCATCTTGATTGAGGAGTACCAGCCGAAGGCTGAAATCTGCCTCCTCTCCATTGCACCTTTCGGTGAAGGATTTTTCCGCTATTGCGAGATCAATTACGGCCTCACGCAGGACATCATGAACGAGTATAATGAAGCTCTCCGCGATCTGGCATCGGATTACTCCATCGACTACCTGGACATCAGCACAGTTCTGAGTAATGACGAAGGATTCTTGTCCGCAGATTATGATCGTGGTGACGGACTGCATTTTAACGAGGATGGATATCAGGCGATTTTGCGAACCATGCTGACATATCTGGAGGAAAAAGAAGATGCCTCTGAGCGAAGCATTCTTTCATCAGGACTGTCTGGAACTGGCACCCGCGTTGCTGGGTAAGTCTTTATGCCGCCGTTTTCCTGACGGCAGCATAAAACGCCTGCGCATCAGCGAAACGGAGGCCTACCGTGGTGAGGAGGACAGCGCCTGCCATGCTCATAAAGGGCGCACAAAGCGTACCGAAGTCATGTACGGTGAAAGCGGCACACTCTATATCTATCTTTGTTACGGCATTCATTGGCTGCTGAACATCGTCAGCGGGGACTTGGAACAGCCCCAGGCCGTTCTGATACGTGCCTGTGAAGGGGCTGAGGGTCCCGGACGCCTTACAAAGGCCCTTGGGATAACCGGTGAACTGAACCGAAGCCACATCCTAGCCTGCAAAGACCTCTGGCTGGAGGATACCGCCGGCGATATTGAATATACCACCGCGCCCCGCGTCGGTATCGGCTATGCCCGTGACGCCGATCAGGCTCTCCCCTGGCGTTTTATACTGAAAAAATAAGGTGCAGCTAATCTGCACCTTATTTTTATGCCTGCATGGCGGTCAGCGTCTTTTCGAAAAGGGTATTCAGCTCCATATCCAGCATCTCAGCACCCTTGCGAATTACATCGCGGCTGCAGCCGGCGGCAAATTTTTTATCCTTGAACTTTTTGGCCACGGACTTGACCTCCATCCCCTCGTAGCCGGTGGGACGCATCAGCGCCGCCGCACCGATGAGACCGGTCAGCTCATCAACGGCAAAAAGAACCTTTTCCATATACGCAGCAGGTTCCACATCGGAGCAAATGCCCCAACCGTGGCTGACAACGGCATGAATGAGTTCCTCGTCCATGTCAAGCTCATGGAGGATCTCATTGGCCTTTACGCAATGCTGCTCAGGATACAGCTCAAAGTCTATGTCGTGGAGCATGCCCACCGTTGCCCAAAAATCCACCCGTTCGGGGTCAAACTCACGGGCAAAGGCTGCCATGACTTTGGAAACCGTCTGGGCATGTTCCAGATGAAAGGCTTCTTTATTGTACTTTTTAATGATTTCAAGTGCCTCGTCAGGGCTGGGAATATAACTCATGGTATAGCCTCCTTCGGTCTTTTGGCCATTATACCTGTTTCGTAATAAAATGACAAGGCCCGACACAAGAAAGCGTCGGGCCTTATGAGGTCAGGGATTGGGCGTTGCACTGGCTTTGGGAGCCGCGGTGTTCTGAGGCTTGGGCGATACAGGTGCTTTGGTCTCCATGGGTTTCTTGGTTTCCATGGGCCCGTTGTCACCCTCGGTAATAACGCCGTTGTCATCGTTCACAACACCATCGTTCACATCCGGCATGGCGCTTACTTCGGGCTTAAGCGTAACTTCGGGACGGGGCGTCACGCGAATACCGCTGTCGCTCATGCTCTCACCACAGCCGCTCAGCGCCAGAAGCAGCGCAGCAACCATCAGGATATATACGATCGTTTTCTTCATAGTTTCCCTCCATAGCTTAGTTACAGCCTTATTATTCCTAAGCAGGAGCGTAATATGATGATATGTAATTCTTATTTTTTGGAAAAAGTCAATTTGGACTCTGTACCGTGCAGAAGACGACCGATATTTCCCCGGTGCATGAAAATCACAAGGCCGGCAGAAACCGTCAAAAGCACCAGCACCGGAATGTTGTCGGTACTAAAAAGCATTCCTATTGGCATCAGTGCCGCAGCGGTAATGGATCCGAGGGAGGAATAGCGGAAAAGTGCCACCAGCAGAATAAAAACCATAAAGAGAATCAAAGTCAGTTGCCAGTTGATGACCAACATGGCACCAAAGGCCGAAAGCACGCCTTTTCCACCCTTAAACTCATAGGCAAGGGGAAACATATGCCCGGAAATAACAAAGAGCATAGCCAGAGCCTGACCAAAGTCCTCCATGCCCAGCGTGCGCATGATGATGCCGCCGCTGAACACTGCAATAAACGCCTTTCCCATATCGATAGCCGCCACCAGAGAAAGCTTGGCAGCGCCGTAACAACGGTAGAAGTTTGTGAGACCGGCATTGCCGCTTCCCATATCACGAACATCGCTGTGATACTGGGTACGTGATGTGATGATGGCACCGTTAAAATTGCCGCAGCAATAGGCCACAAGAATCACCAAAAGTGAGTAACCAATCTTGATCAGCATAGCGTTCCTTTCCAATATGCATAAAGTTTTAAATGCTTCTTAGACTTTAACGCCTTTTTTACGCGCTGTCAAGTGCTGTCGACAGAGTCTCACAGCAAAACGTATAGATTGACAAAAAGCTCCCGGACAGACGGCTCATTTACTTGCAGACTGTCCGGGGTTGCTTTACTTGCTTACCATCTGCTTCTGAAGCCAATCCTTGCCGTCAACAAAACGCTCCACAATAAAGCTCACCACATAGTCACCGGAGGAGTTGATCATGGTGGCAGGCGGGTCAATGATTGTACCGATCACAACCAGGATCGGATAAGCCACGGCCATATCATTGGGGAAAAACAGGGAGCAAATGACCAGCTCTCCGATGAAGCCACCGCCGGGCACGCCGGACATGGCAACACTGGAGAACACCGCGACACCCACAGCCAGGGCCCAGGTTTCGAAACCAATGAAGGGAATGTCAAAGAACGAGAACAGGAAGGCAATTTTCATAATGGCGGAGAAACAGGAACCATCCATATGCATGGTTGCCCCCAGAGGCAGAACTATGTCCGAAACATCCCGGGAAATGCCGGTTTCCTGTGCAGCCTCCATGTTGGTGGGAATGGTTGCAACGCTGGAGCAAGTACCAAGCGCCGTGACAGCCGGGCGCAGCAAGTGCCGGAACATCACCCGGGCCGCTCCCCTGCCGCCGCCAAAACGCGCATAAAGGGGGAAGGCCGCAATCATATAAATAAAACAGAGGGGGTAATAGATCAGCAGAACCTTGCCGAAGCCCTCAATCACCGAGGCACCAAAGGTTCCCACTATGTAGGCAAAGTAGGCAAACAGACCAACCGGCGCCGCGTACATAATAATTCTTACAACAGCAAGGATGCACTCGGACAGCTCCGCCAGCAGCTGGGCCAGTTTGGACTCCCGACCTCCGCCGGCTGACACACCGAAACCAAAAATCACGGATGCTACGATCAGCGGCAGCATGTTGCTGCGGGAAAACAGTTGGGGAAAATCATTCACGGTAAAAAAGCCCGTGATAAGCTCGCCCACAGACTTACCACTGCCCGGCTCCTGAATATCAAAGGAAACACTCCCAACCACAAGAGGATCAAACACCCGACAGATTATGATCATAATCACTGCGCAGATAATGCCGGTGATAATAAATGTCGCTAACGTGGTGCTTAGAATACGGCCCAGACGCTTTTTGCTCTCCATTCCGGCAATGGCCGAGGAGATGGAGACAAAGACCATGGGTACGACAACACAGAACATAAGATTAATATATATGTCCCCAAGAAACTTAATCGCCGCTGCTCCCTCTCCCCAGACAAGACCGGTGATGCAGCCGGCGACTATGCAAATCAGCAGAATAATCGGAAAGCGATACGCGCTCCAGAGATTACGTTTTTCCATTGCAGACCTCCTAACAGTTTGTGGAAACATTCTATGTGATAGGCCTTGCAAAATAAACATAATCTATGCTAAAATATATGCAAAAAGTGCTGCGAGGTATATGTATGGATGCAATCATAGAAAAGCGCGGCTATCTTCTGGAAGATTTCCGTCTGTTTCATTTAAGAAGCGGCGGCATTAATGACGTAGATTTTCACTATCATGATTTTCACAAGATTGTGCTGATCCTGTCCGGAGGCGGTGCCTATGTGGTGGAGGGACGGCGATATCTCCTTCAGCCGGGCGATGTGGTCCTGGTGAGCCGAGGCAGTATCCATCGCCCGGAAATCGGCAAGGGAAGCTTCTATGAGCGGGCAATCTTTTACATCTCCGATGCATATCTGAAAGCCCATACCATAGAGCATTGGAATCCATCCGTTCTATTTACCGACTGTGAAAGCCATGTACTTCGCATGAACGCGGAAGATCTGGAGGCCTTTTGCAGGGATCTGAACATGTTGGAAAAGGAACTTGACAGCAACACACCGGAGGCAGTACTTATGAGCCGCTGCCGCTTCATGTGCATGCTGCTTTCTCTATATCGACTTTCATCGGGCGCTCGTCATGTTCACACGCTTCCCGCAGAGCCTGGTGATGAAAAGGTCATTGCCATGATCCATTATTTAAACGATCATCTTACCGAAGACATCAGCATTGACAAACTCTCGGAGCAGTTTTACATCAGCAAGTTTCATATGATGCGCCGTTTTCGTCAGGAGGCCGGCATGCCAATCCACGCCTATCTCAACGACAAGCGCCTTTTTATGGCGCGGGATCTCATCTCCAGAGGTATGAGCGCCACGGAAGCCTGCTATCAGAGCGGTTTCAAAAGCTACTCTTCCTTCTCGCGTGCTTATCAGAAGCGGTTCCATGTAACGCCAACCGGACGAATCAGTCTTTATACCGGTGAGGTCAACGACTAAGGAGAGGTTATGAGATTTACAAAAATGCACGGGGCCGGCAATGATTTTATTATCCTTCAGGACGATAAAGAAGAACTTACACCGGCTGAGCTCCGTTCTCTGGCCCACAGGCTTTGCGCCCGAAGGACGGGACTGGGTGCCGATGGAATGATGGTGGTCGTTCCGCCCCGGGATGGCGGCGATTATCGGATGCTTTTCTATAACGCAGACGGCTCTGCCGGGGAAATGTGCGGCAACGGCGCCCGCTGTATCGCCCGCTACGGTTATGAACACGGTCTGGCCGGTGAAACGCAGCGCATCGAAACCACCGCAGGCCTTGTCATCGGCCAGCGAATCAGCAAGACCCACTACCGTGTCCGCCTCAATGATCCCAGCGTACTCGACACGCGTATGGCCCTTGCTGCAGGCAAGGAGTGGGAGTGCGGATACGTTGAGCTTGGTAGCCCCGGCATACCTCATGCACTGCTGGAACTGGATTGGGAGCAGTTTAGTGAGGATGAGCTGCGGCAGCTTGGCCGGGAGCTTCGCTATGCCGATGTGTTCCCCAAGGGTGCAAATGTCACTTTCTGGAAGGAAACTGCTCCTGAACACGTAAAGGTACGCACCTATGAGCGCGGCGTGGAAGATTTCACCCTGGCCTGCGGCACAGGCTGTGGAAGCCTGACGGCTGCCATGACGATGAACGGACGCTGCAGCGGCCGCTTAACGCTGGAATGCCCCGGTGGAACTTTGGAAGTGTCACTGACACGGTGTGATGAAACAATAAGCGATATTTTTCTTACCGGTCCCACCTGCGTCGTGGCAGAGGGAGAACTGGTAGAATAAGGAAAGGCCTGGTATGTCTTACATACCAGGCCTTTCTCTATAAGGTATAAGGCTTTATTTCTTCACGGGAAAAGCGCGTACCGCATTCAGCGCGCAGCCGATGCCGGCGCAGGCATCCACCAGCGCAGTAAACCACAGCGCATTTGTAACACCAAAAAGTCCCAACAAAAGCAGCAGAGCCTTAACCCCCAACACAAAGACAAGTCCTTCACGGCAGACACGAGCTGTTTTCCGCGCTGCTCCAACTGCCAGAGGTACTTTGTACACATTGTTGTCAAGGGCCAGCACATCGGAGATTTTCCCGTTCTCACCCGCATCGAAGCCGCCGAGAATCATACCAACGTCCGCAGCACTGAGCATCGCGGAATCCGTAAGCGCAGAACCCACATACAGGGTGCCGCTGCCGCGGGTACGTTCACACATTTCCTGCACCCGTGAAAGCTTATCCATGGGCAGGCAGCGGGAATAGTACTTGGCGATGCCGGACATATGAGCCAGACTGCGGGTTTTGTCAATGCTGTCCGCGGAGAGCAGAATGATGTCTTCCATATTCAGCTCTTCCAAAAGAGAAACCGCAAGAGGAGCCTGCTCCTGAAGAATGTCGTTAAAGCGAATGACCGCGGCATAGCGTCCCCCCAATGCGATGTGCATGGCGGGTTCTTCTGCCTCCAGAGCATTCTCAACATCCACACCACTGTCGATAAGGAAGTCAAGGCTGCCCATAAGTACGCCTATGCCTTCAATATCAACGCGGATTCCCTCGTGATACTCAGTAAAGTTGCTAATGACCGAATAATCAATGGCTCCGCCGTAAGCGCTGACAATGGCCCGGGCGGAAGCGCTGGAGGCGTTGGCCGCTGCATGGGCTGCAGCCTTCAGAAGTATGCCGGCATCCATATGCGGCGAGTCAACGCTGTCAACACCATAGCCACCGGTGCTGATGGTACCATCCTTATCAAAGATGACTGCCTTGCAGCGGGCAAGGTTTTCCAGAACGGCATTTCCCTTCAGCAGCACCCCCTGATTGGCAGCGCCTGTAAGTCCAGTAAAATAACTTAGAGCCAGCCCGGCGAGAGCTCCGCCCGGTGAGACAATAATCAGCAGAACCATGGCCCGGTGAATGGCCTGACCAACCGTAAGGTGGGCAAAGAAGGTAAGAAGCACCGCAACAACAGCACAGAGAGCCAGGGAAACGGGAGCGAAAAGACGAAGGTATTTATCGGCGAGTTCTTCCAGATCGCTCCGTTCTCCGCCATCGTCCGCGATGGTTTCCCGGATACGGTTCAGCGTGGACATGGAGGCAGAAACGATAGCCTCTGCATGAATGAGAGAAGTGATGTTCACGCTTCCGGCAGGGACAGTATCCCCTTCCTCCACGGAACGAGGTCTGCTGTCACCGGTTACGGCGGACATATCCACCGCCGTGTAGCCCTCCAGCACCACACAGTCCACCGGCGCACAGTCTCCGGGATGAAGGATCAGCGTATCGCCCGGACGAATGCTGTCAACGTCAACGCTTGTCTCCACTTCATCAACCAGCACGGTCGCCGTGGACGGACTGGGATCCAACGAAGAAAACAGGCCCTCTTCGCTGCGGCGACGAACATATTCGAGTCCCAGCTTGCCGAGCCGGAAGAACAGCATGATCGCCGCTCCCTCACTGTCAAGGCTCAGCACAAAGGCTGCCAGCGTCGCAATAATGATCAGAAGGTTTTCGTCCATCACGCGCTCCCGAAGGATGCGGTTCAGTGCGTCCATTAAGACATCATAGCCAGCCGCAAGGAACGAGGCCAGCATGAGCGCCAGACGCACAATCCCCTCCGCCGGAAAAAGAAGGCCGACAACAAAGCAAATTGCGGCAACCCCCAGTCGGATCAGAACAAATAGATCAAAGCCGGCCAGTGTCCTTGTCACACCGGTCTGTTCTTCAAATTCAATGGGCTCCAGCTCTTTTTTCCTCATTTTGGAAACACCTCCGTGTGATATAGCTGGGCATAGCTACTGATTATTTGATAATTATATCAGTTTTGCAAGGGAAATTCAATAGATATTCGCGTAATTCCTTTCTTCCCTGGCAGCACCCGCGCCAGAAGTGAAGCATAGTATGCAAGCGGAGGCCTGTGCCTCCTGACATTAAGAGGAGTGATTGACCTTGAACCGAAGCAATGTTCCCGCTAAAGCGGATTGCGGATATAAAGAGGGCGCGCTGCCCTCCTGTGCTCCCATGGCGCTGGGTTACGTACCCCGTCAGCAAAACAGTGCCCCCCGTTACGACAGCGAAAAAGCCCTCTACCGCGGCACTCTTTTTCCGGGCCTTGACTTGCCTCTGAAAAACATTGTCAACACCGGTACCGCGGATGTGCCCGCTGCTGAACTGATGGCACTGGACTTCGCTGCCCACGACCTTTCCCTCTATCTGGATACGCACCCGGATGACAAAGAAGCATTCCAGGTTTACCGGGAGCTCCTGGAACTGGCAAAAGAAGGCAGGAAGCGCTACGAGGAACGCTGCGGCGTCGTCTGCAAAAGCGACCTGATCCGCTCGGACAGATATACCTGGCTGCACGATCCGTGGCCCTGGGATGCCGGAAGAAAAGTGGAGGACTGAGCCATGTTTATTTATGAAAAGAAACTCCAGTATCCAATTAAGATCACCAATCCTAACCCCAGACTTGCCAAAATCATCATCAGCCAGTACGGCGGGCCGGACGGCGAACTGGGCGCCTCCATGCGCTATCTCAGTCAGCGCTTCTCCATGCCCTGTTCCGAGCTGAAAGGCCTCCTCACGGATATCGGCACCGAGGAGCTCAGCCACCTTGAAATGGTGGGGACTCTTGTTCATCAGCTTACCAGAAACCTGAGCCCCGAGGAAATCAGCAGAGCCGGGTTTGACGCCTACTTTGTGGATCACACGGTCGGCGTATATCCTCAAGCCGCCGGCGGCTTCCCCTGGAACGCTGCCTCTATGGCCGTCAAGGGCGATGTTATCGCGGACCTCACCGAGGATATGGGAGCTGAACAGAAAGCCCGCGTTACCTACGATAATATCCTCCGGCTCTCCGACGATCCGGATGTTAACAATGTAATACGCTTCCTCCGGGAACGGGAAATTGTCCATTTCCAGCGCTTTGGCGAAGCACTGGGAATTGCCACCGATAAACTGGATCACAGCAATGTTTACTACATGAACCCATCTTTCAAATAAGAAAAACGAAACCGCCCTGCGGGGCGGTTTCGTTCTTTTAAATAAGCTTTTTCAAAACGGCATGAATGGACTCAAAATCCTTGCCTGCCAAACTCCAGTTCAAAATGGACTCCGCGATAAACTCAGCAAGGAATTCATTCTCACAGAATTTAAGCAGCGGCAATGCCAGCTGTTCGCGAAGCATCTTATGATAACGTCCGAAGACGGCAACTATGGAATTGGCCGCTCCCTTGTCTCCAATCACGCCCTGATGCTTAGCAGAATAGTTTACCAGCTGATCATAGATACAGTGAAGCACCGGTGTCGGAGCATCCGAATAAGCGCTCACAGCCTGGATGGCCGAAATGCAGCGGTTCCAGTCTCCCAGCATATAGCTCGCCAGAAGATCATCCTTGGAATCAAAGTAATTGTATACGGTTCCAACGCCAACACCACAGGCATCCGCCACGGAGCGCATGGTCATACCACTGTAGCCATGTTCCTCAATCTGACGACGCGCCTCATCAACAAGGCGGGTTTCAAGATTTTTTATGATCTTCGGCACAGCTGCACCTCATTTCAAAAAGTTTTCTTCATTATACAGCAGGTTATTCCAAAGCTCAAGAGCCAGAGGCGAACACAAATCACTTTCTGCGGATGTAAACAATGTTGCTGACCAGAGCGCTGGATGTAGCAGAGCGGAAATGTTCATACTCCTCCCGGGAGAGATAGTATTCCTTGCCCCAGGATGACACCTTCAGCCATCCCTCGTCCATACCCGTTACGGTCACATAATGGGCTCTGACAGAGCCGGCAGCTCGCTGTTCACCGTTTTCCAGACGATACAGCGTCCCCTTCCCCTTTTTCCAAAGTCTGGGAAAGTTTGGTCCAATGGACAAAATCACCGGAATATCCCGCAGCAGCATCTCCTCCATCCGTTTCCAGAGCTTCGCCTCACTCATATCCCAGTTGGCACGCAGCGCAAGTCCGTTCTTCCGAAATACACGGTTCAGTCCCAGTGCCAGAGTGATGCCGTTCATACCAACCGGATAAAGGAGAGGAAAGTATTTACTGCGCAGGAACTGCAGCAATTCTTCGTATTCCTCTTCACTCGGCTCCGCCGGCACAGCGTCAAGGAGAGGCAGAGGCTTATGATAACGATGAAGATACAGCAGAAGATCCGCAGCCGAAACAATGCCGCAGCCACAGCGACGCATGACCTTGTCCGGAGAGGCCATTTGATTGCCTCCGTAGCTGCTGCCGCCACCGGCAAGAATAACTTTGGGGTATTCGTGCTTTAGTTCTCTCATGTTTCAACTCCATCCAATCGGGACAAGACGCACAACAGACGGTTTTCGCTACGCTCTTTACCTATTATTATATGCAGCAGACAGTCCCTTGTAAAGCCCTCTACCGATGGTAGGTTGTCATAATGATGCGACCATGATAGACTATTCCCGAAGGGAAGTGAAAATCTATGAATTATGTAAACGGAGATGGCATTCGAAAATTGCGCGAGGAGCGCCATCTCACGCAAAAGGAATTGGCGGAGCAAATTGGGGTCAGCGACAAAGCGGTCTCCAAATGGGAAACGGGCCGGGGTCTGCCGGACATCAGTGTTCTGGGGCTTCTGGCTGAGTCGTTGGGTGTTTCCCTTTCGGAGCTTTTTGCCGGAAGCAAAACCATCAATCGCAACAAAAGCGGTAACATGCAGCGCAGCGGTTTCTATGTCTGTCCCGTATGCGGCAACGTTATTCACGCTATGGGTGAGGCTTCTTTCAGCTGCTGCGGCATAACACTGCCACGGTTGGAGCCGGAAGCCGCGGAGCAGGAGCATTCCATACACGTGGAAACAATGGACGATGAGTACTATGTTACTCTCAAACACCCAATGACCCAGGAACATCACATCTCCTTCATAGCCTATCTGAACTGGGAGCGACTGCAGCTGGTCAAGCTGTACCCGGAGCAGGAAGCCGCGGCACGCTTTGCCCGTTTTGGCAAGGGTACTCTCTATATCTACTGCAGGAAAGACGGACTATTTTCCGTGAAACTGTAAAAAATCCCCCCACGATTTCGTGGGGGGATACTTCTTTACTTCAGAACCACGCGCTTGAAATTCTTCTTACCGCGACGAAGGACAACACCCTCACGCAGCTGCTCAGCGCTGAAGCTGGCAGCGATATCGCTGACCTTTTCATCACCACAGAGTACGCCGCCCTGCTGGATGTTGCGGCGTGCATCGCTGCGGCTGGCGCAGAGCCCGGAGAGCACCAGCAGACTCATGATGTCTGCCTTGCCGTCCACCAGATCGCTCTCGGCAATAACGGTCTCGGGCACTTCCTCCGTATTGCCGGAGAAAACCGCGCGGGCCTTGGCGCGGGCGCTCCCGGCCTCTTCCTCGCCGTGAACCAGCTTGGTGAGTTCGTAGGCAAGAATCTCCTTGGCGGTGTTCAGCTGAGCGCCCTCCCACTTGTCCATGGCATCGATTTCCTCGATGGGCAGGAAGGTGAGCATACGGATGCACTTGAGAACGTCGGCATCGCCCACGTTGCGCCAGTACTGGTAGAAATCGTAGGGTGCGGTCTTGTTGGGGTCGAGCCACACCGCACCGCTGGCGGTTTTACCCATCTTCTTGCCCTCGCTGTTCATCAGGAGGGTAATGGTCATGGCGTAAGCGTCCTTACCAAGCTTCTTTCGGATCAGCTCGGTGCCGCCCAGCATATTGCTCCACTGGTCGTCGCCGCCAAACTGCATGTTGCAGCCGTACTCCTTGAACAGATGATAAAAGTCATAGCTCTGCATGATCATGTAGTTAAACTCCAGGAAGCTAAGCCCCTTCTCCATACGCTGCTTGTAGCACTCGGCACGGAGCATGTTATTCACGGAGAAACAGGCGCCCACCTCGCGGAGCAGTTCTACATAGTTGAGCTTCAGCAGCCAGTCCGCGTTGTTAACCATGATGGCCTTGCCGTCGCCAAACTCGATGAAACGCTCCATCTGCTTTTTGAAGCAGTCGCAGTTATGCTGGATGGTTTCGGCGGTCATCATACTGCGCATATCGGTGCGACCGGAGGGGTCGCCAATATGTCCGGTGCCGCCGCCGATCAGTACCACAGGGCGGTTTCCCGCCATCTGCAGGCGCTTCATAAGGCACAGAGCCATGAAGTGGCCCACGTGCAGGCTGTCGGCAGTGGGATCAAAGCCAATGTAGAAGGTAGCCTTGCCGGTATTGACCAGTTCGCGAATTTCTTCCTCATCGGTAACCTGAGCAATAAGGCCGCGGGCCTTCAGTTCTTCGTAAATCTGCATGTTTCTTTCCTCGCTTATCAATTTTATCTGTGAAGATACCTCGCAAAAAGCCCTCTGTCCCGGAAAGGGACAGAGGGCGATCATGTCGCGGTACCACCTCTGCTTTTGCTGCACAAACGCGCAGCCTCAGCGCACGTCAGAAAACGTGCTGCGCTGTAACGGGCGCACCCGGAACACGCCTACCGGGAAAAACCTTTCGGGTGTCAGCTCCGCGGTGTATTCACTCGCTTCCCCTCTCCCCTTCCCACCAAACAGGGGTTCTCTGTGCAGGGAACAAACGGTTACTTCTCCGCATCATCGCCGTAGCGGTCCTTATTTTAGCGGATATGTCCTCACTTGTCAAGGAGAGAGGCACGGAATTTCTCAGCCTGATCCAGCATTTCACCAACACTTTCCAGCAGAGCTTCGGTGATGACTCCGCCGCCGGTGATGCGGGCCAGTTCCTCGCAGCGTCCCCGACGGTCCAGTTCGGTGATAGCCGTATAGGTTCGGCCATTCCGCTCCTCTTTTCTCACGAGAAGCTGGGCGTCCGCCATGGCAGCAATCTGCGGCAGGTGCGTAACACAAAGTACCTGCTTTGTGCGGGACAGGGCCGCCAGCTTTTCTCCGATGCGCTGCGCCGCAATGCCGGAAACGCCGGCATCCACTTCGTCAAAGATCTGTGTCGGCACGGGGTCGCGCAGGGCAAAAACATTCTTCAGCGCCAGCATGATGCGTGAAAGCTCACCGCCGGAAGCGATGCGGCTGATGGGCCCAAGAGCCTCACCCGCGTTTGCGGACATAACAAATCGTACCCGATCCGCCCCCGTACTGTCAAAGCCCGGAGCCGACTCAACAGGGTCAAAGGCGGCTTCAAAGCGCACAGAGGGCATACTCAGATCGCGAAGCTCCTCAACAACGCGCTTTTGCAGTCTGTCTGCTGCGATCTTTCTCTCTTTGGAGAGCTTCTCGGCCGCATCCTTTGCCTTCTTCCCGGCCTGCTGCAGTTCCCGTTCCAGCTTCTCCAGCCGATCCCCGGCATATTCCAACTCGTCCAGCCGCTGCCGGCTCTCGTCCAGCATACGGATAAGCCCGGTCTCGTCGGTCATGTACCGCTTTTCAAGCCGCCGTAAAAGCGCCAGCCTCTCTTCCAGCTTGTCATATTCCTCGGGAGAAAAGTCAAGTTCTGCCTGTTTTTCACGGATACTTTCCGCGGCATCTTCCAGAATAGCCGCTGCCTCACGTATCTGCGCAGCGCTCTTTTCCAGCTCCGGGCACCAGGCAGATGCCCGCTCGGCAGCATACGCCGCATCACCACAAAGGGAAACCGCACTCTCCTCGCTACCGTACAGGGCTTCATAGGCTGCATCCAACTGCTCCGTCAGCTTCTCGCTGTTACGCAGCAGATCACGACGGGCGCAAAGTTCATCCTCTTCTCCTGCGCGCAGCTGTGCCTTCTCCAGATCTGCCACACGCTGCCGGAGGCTTTCCTCCAAATGGGCCTTGTCCAGCTCGTCCATACTGAGCTTCTGCTTCTCGCGGCGAAGTGCCGTATAGGCCGCATAAGCACAGCGGAATTCATCCAAGGCTTCCTCCGAAACGCCGAAGCGGTCCAGATAGCCCAAATGCAGCTTCTCATCCAGCAGCTGTCTGCCGTCGTTCTGTCCGTGGATGTCCAGAAGCAAGGCGCCCAGCTCACGAAGCTGCGCCGCCGTAACCGGCATACCGTTCACCCGGGCAGATGACTTTCCATCGGCACCGATCCGCCGCTGAAGGATGAGTTCCTCTTCTTCCTCCAGATCATTTTCTCTGCACCAGTCTGAAACGGGAGCCGCATCAAAAACAGCCGAAACGGCGGCCTTCTCTGCGCCGGTACGCACCAGCTCACGGCTGGTTCGCCCGCCGAGGACCGCCTGTATGGAGTCAATGACGATGGACTTACCGGCACCGGTCTCGCCGGTCAGTACGTTAAGCCCCGGTGCAAACTCTATATCCGCTTTCTCAATGACGGCGATATTCTCGATGTGTAAACTCCGAAGCATCAGAGCATGGCCTCGATTTCCAGATAGAAGAGCGAGGCAGCTTCGTTGGTCTTCATGGCGAGAAACACAGTATCGTCACCGGCCAGCGTGCCAACCAGTTCAGGAATGGACATATGATCCAGAGCAGACGCAGCGGCATTGGCAAGACCCGGCATGGTATGGAGAACCACAAGGTTCTGTGCATAGTCATAAGAAATGACACACTCCCGGAAAATCTTACGCAGACGAATATCAAAATCGGAAAGTTCGTCCCGGTTCACCACCACATAGCGGTAGCTGCCGCTGGGAGAAAGCTCCTTGACCAGACGCAGTTCCTTGATGTCGCGGGAAAGCGTAGCCTGTGTACTCTTGATGCCACGCTCCATAAGTGCTTCCATCATCTGATTCTGCGTTTCAATGTCCTGCTGGGAAATGAGTTCAAGGATCATAGCCTGTCGGGTACTTTTCATTTATTTCCGTCCTTTCCACCGCGCTCACGCCCGGTCGCTTAATTTTGCATATGCCGTGTCATAAAAACTTTTTCCGCTGAGCAAAGCCATATTTGTTACATGCCCGGAGCGGCAAATGCGGATCTCATCGCCGTCCCACAGCATAGTCTGATCGGCACCGTCCAGAGAAAGGAGTGCTTTCTTATCTCCCAACTCCACCGGCCGTATACTTACCTGTCTGCCAGGTGCCAGCACAAAGGAGCGGGCTGCCAGCCGATGGGCACAAATGGGAGTAATGAGGATATTCTCTGCGTCCGGCTCCACCAGAGGACCGCCAGCCGCCATGGAATAGGCGGTGGCACCGGTGGGGCTGGCAATAATAATCCCGTCACCGGAAAACTCCGTGATTTTAATGCCGTCACCATAAGCCGCCATTCGCACCGTATTGACAATGCCGTTGATAACCGCATCGTTGAGGGAATGGCCGGATAAAATCGTCACACCGTCCCGAACCAGGCGGACTTCCAGCATCATACGCTTTTGCAGAATGAATTTACCGGCTGCGGCTTCCTTCAGCCGCTCGATCTCGCCGCTTTCAAGCTCCGTCAAAAAGCCCTTGTGACCCAGATTTACACCCAGCATCGGCACACCGCTGCCAAGCGCCGCGCGGGCAGCCTGCAGCATTGTACCGTCACCACCCAGCGTAACCAGCAGGCGTGCACCCGGCAGCACATCCTCCAGCGCCTCCAGCAAGAGATCCTTCGGAAAGGTATCCTCCTTACCGGTACTCAGGAGCGGGCTTATGCGGACACCGTAGCCCTCCGCTTCAAGAATCGCTTTGGCGCGTCTGGTAGTCTCCAGATAATGATCCCGATGCGGGTTGGGACATAAGAGGATGTGTCCTGTCATTTGTTTTCCTCCTCATCCTTGCTGTGGTGAGCATGGGACGCCGCTACCAGCGCCTCCAGATCCGGCACAATGGACTCCGTGCCGTCCTTTTCAATCCATGCCAGATACTCGATATTCCCCTCCGGACCGCGTATGGGCGAGAAGTCCAGCCCCAGCAAGCTGAATCCCGCTTCTCTGGAATAGCTCAGGAAATTCTCCAGCACCTCCACGTGAACCGCCGCCTCGCGTACAACGCCCTTTTTACCCACCTTTTCCTTCCCGGCTTCGAACTGGGGTTTTACCAGGCAAACAGCCCGGCCATGGTCCTTTAAAAGGCCGTAGACTGCCGGGAGAATGAGCCGCAGAGAAATAAAGCTCAGGTCCATCACTGCCAGATCAATTTCATCGGGAACTTCTTCATGGGTAAGGTAGCGGACATTGGTGCGCTCCATGCAAACCACGCGCTCGTCCTGTCGAAGCTGCCAGGCAAGCTGACCATAGCCCACATCGATGGCATAGACTCTGGACGCGCCGTTTTTCAGAAGCACATCCGTAAAACCGCCGGTGCTGGCACCACAGTCCGCACAAATGCAGCCGCTGGGGTCGATGGAGAACACCTTTACTGCTTTTTCCAGCTTCAAGCCCCCCCGGCTTACATAGGGAATCACCTCGCCGCGCAGCACCACATCCGCATCCGGCGGAAAAGCCGTTCCGGGTTTTGTCTCTTTTTGACCGTTCACATATACGAGCCCAGCCATAATACTGGTTTTTGCCCGCTCTCTGGAGGGGGCAAGGCCCTTGTCAAAAACCAACTGGTCAAGTCTTACTTTCTTCATGGAGCATCTCCTTTGCCGCGCTGACAATCCCCGCCGCGTCAATACCCAGCTCGCGACGCAAATCGCTTACACTGCCATGACTCACGATGCCGCTGCCAAGGTCCAGCTGCCGCACCGCACGCAGCGCAATTCCCGCAGCCGCCGCGCAGGCCAGAAGCTGCATACCTGCGCTGCCCGCCCGGCAGCACTCCTCAACGCTCATAAATCGTCCTGTTTTTTGCAGAGAGCGGCACACAACCTGCTCACCCATGGGCCGCAGTGTATTGAGTTTAATAAGTTCAACACTTATCCCATCTGCACGAAGGCAGTCAGCTGCCGCCAACGCATCATTTATGGAAATACCATGGGTCACCAGCGTAAAATCACTGCCCTCACGCAGAATGTCGGCAGCCTCGCCGCTCCAGCCGTCGCCGTACTGTCCTTCTCTGCCCCGGGGGTAACAGATGGCCGCCGGACCGACCTCCTGCTCCACCGCCTCCCGGAGCATATCCCGAAGCTCCTGAAAACTGGCGGGGGCATATATACGCATGCCGGGCACGCTGCTCAGATAGGCGAGGCCAAAACTGCCATGATGGGTCTCGCCGTCGGCACCGACAAGCCCGCTTCGATCCACAGCCACTACGGCATGAAGGCCCATGAGAGCCCAATCTTCGATCAGCATATCATAGGCACGCTGCAGAAAGCTGTTATAAACAGCAAAAACCGGCTTCATTCCCTGCCGGGCAAGACCGCCGGACATGGCTACTGCGTGGCCCTCGGCAATGCCCACATCAAAGAAGCGCTTCGGATAACGCTGGGCAAAGCATTCCAGACCGGTGCCATCCACCATGGCAGCCGTCACCGCGCATATATGCTCATCCTGCCCGGCAAGCTCTGTAAGCGCATGTCCAAAACAGGCTGAGAAATCCTCCGCAGCAGCATCCAGTATCCCCTCACTTGGGTTGAAGGGCGAAACACCGTGGTACAGGCTGGGGTTTTTCTCCGCGTACGAAAAGCCCTTGCCCTTGGTGGTAAGCACATGGAGAAGGACGGGACGACGCAGGTTCCGCGCCCAGTGGATGCTCTTTTCCAGTTCCTTCACATCATGACCATCCACGGGTCCAATATACTCAAAGCCCAATTCACTGAAAACATTATTGGGCATCAGGACATCCTTGACAAATTCCTTGGTTCTGTGTGTAAAGCCGTAAAGCTTCGGGTGATGCTCCGTAACCTCCCGGTACCTGCGCTTAAAATTAACATACCCCTGCTTCACGCGTGCCGCGCTGAGGAACTTTGCCATGCCGCCAACATTCTGGTTGATGGACATGCCGTTGTCATTCAGAATCAGGACCAGGGCCTCACCGCTCTGGGCGGCGTCACAAAGGCCCTCATAGCTGAGGCCGCCGGTGAGCGCACCGTCACCAATTACCGCGGCAACGTCATAACTCTCACCGCTGAGGCTGCGTCCCCGGGCCATGCCAAGAGCAAGAGAAACCGAGTCGGAAGCATGTCCAGCCACAAAGGCGTCGCAGCGACTCTCACAGGGCTTCGGATAGCCGGAAAGACCGCCAAACTGCCGAAGCGTCTCAAAACGCTCCCGACGCCCGGTTAGTATCTTGTGGGTATAACTCTGATGACCCACATCGAATAGAATGCGGTCCACAGCGGGATCGTATACACGATGCAGAGCAACCGTCAACTCCACAGTACCCAGATTGGACGCAAGATGCCCACCGGTTTGCGAAATATTCTCTAAAAGAAAGGCTCTAATTTCGGCACATAACTGCGGCAGTTTCTCCGCTGAAAGCCGCCGAAGGTCCGTATTTGTATTTATAGAACTCAGTATATTCAAGAGTATATCCCCTTTGAATGCATAGATCTACTGTATAATACCAAATAAAACACCTCTTTACAAGGGTAAAGAGGTGTTTTATTTGTGAATTTATGCAATTTCTATAACATTCAATTTACATAATATTCATTTTCTGCGGTTTGCCAGCTCGTCAGCCAGCCAGCAGAGAAGACCGCTGTCAGGAAAAGAAGAAATCACGGCAGCTTTGGCCGCTTCTGTATATTCACGGACAAGACGGTCGCAGCCGTCCACCCCGAGCAGTGTAATAAAAGTGGTCTTGCCATTTTCGGCATCGGAGCCAACCGGTTTACCCAGCTCCTCTGTTGTTGCCGTAATATCCAGAACATCGTCGCGAATTTGAAAGGCAATACCAAGATTACGTGCATATTGAGAAGCCGCACGGATCTGTTCCTCACTGGCCCCGCCGCAGTAGGCACCCATAAGACAGGCAGCCTCCAACAGCGCTCCGGTTTTCAGCGCGTGAAGATAACGTAGTGACTCCTCATCGCTGGCCTCTCCATCGTGAGAGATATCCAGATACTGACCGCCGCACATCCCCTGCTCCCCGGCTGCATCCGCCAGCACGGAAGCCATAGCCACCAGCTTATCCGCAGAAACCGGACACTGCAGGACGGTTCGGAAAGCAGACGCCTGCAGCGCATCGCCGGCCAGCACCGCGTTGGTCTCACCATACACAACGTGACAGGTGGGCTTTCCCCGGCGCAAATCGTCGTTATCCATACAAGGCAGATCGTCATGAATGAGAGAGTAGGTATGGAGCATTTCTATGGCGCAGGCCGCCGGCATGGCAGCAGATACATCGCCACCGCAGGCTGCACAGAACTGCAGCACAAGGATCGGGCGGATTCGCTTGCCGCCGGCCAGCAGTGAATAGCGCATGGCCTCCAACAACTCACCCTGAGGACAGTTCTCCTCAAAGTACGTATCCAGTTCCTCCTCTACCAAGCGCCGGCACTCCTCGTAGACTTCTTTGTAATTCATCCTTCGTCCCCCATGTCAAAAGGCAGCTCCACGGGTGCGCCGTCAGCACCCTTCTGGAGTTTGCGAACCACCTGTTCGGCTTCATCCAGCTCCTTTTCGCAGCGTCGGATCAAACCGGCTCCTTCCTGAAACAGCGCCAGCGACTGATCCAGCGGGGCATCCCCTCTCTCCAGCAGACGTACGATGGCATCCAGTCGGTTCATTGCCTCTTCAAAGGTCATTTTATCTTTCATGGTAATAAACTCCTTATTTAACGCGCACGATACAGCTGGCCATAAGAGAGCCCGTGCTGACGTAAACAGTCGTAAACTTTCCGGCTTTAAGACCCGTGACCGTGCCATTCTGGTCAATGGCCACGACGTTTGGATCGGCTGTACTCCAACTGACAGGCTGCTCGTCGATGTTCTTAAACTCACAGTTGAGATCCAGAGACTGCCCTTCGTCGATGGTAATGTCCGTGCTGACATAGCCGGCATAGGTAACCACGACGCCAGACTGGTCATTCTCTATAACAGCATCCTCCACCGGAACATAGGAGGGACGCTGTCCGCGCACACGAACCCAGCACTCGCTCTTCCCCTCACCAACTTTGCAGATAATTCTGGCACTGCCCTCGCTCAGCGCGGTAACAAGACCATCCGCAGACACAGCTGCCACTGCAGGATCGGAAACCTCCCAAATTACGGGATCTTCCGTATCCGCCGGATTTACCACCGCCTTCAGCTGCAGGGTTTCGCTGGAAGACGCATTCATTGTGAAGTCATAAACGGGATTTCCCAGGAAACAAATGGAGATCTTGGGTTTGGCAGGTTTTGCCACCGTGATCTTACAGATGCCGATATACTCCTCCCCTGCCCTGCAGGTAATGTCCGTGCTGCCTTCGGTAAGTGTGGTAACAAGGCCGTTTTCATCCACACTGGCCACGGAAGCATTGCTGCTCTCATAGCTCAGAGCAGGCGCCCCATCCGGAAGCTCTATCTCCAACTGCAGCGTTTTGTCCGGACGGGCGGTGATGGAGTTGACCTCTTTATTGTCATAGCGGATGCTCAGCGGGGCCGGGGTCGGCTCCGGCGTGGGTTCAGGCGTAGGTTCCGGAGTGGGCTCCGCCGTCGGTGCCACGGTGGCTCCGGGCGTTGCCACGGGTTCAGCCCATTGGGGAGTACCCTGCTGCGGCGCGGGCGTAGGCTCCGGCGCAGAATCTTTATCCTTGCCGCAGCCGCCCAGAAGCAGCACGACCATCAGAAGAAGGGACAGAATCTTTTTCATATCAAACATGCTCAGCCTCCGTTTCCTTCGCAATTGATTCTTCTCGTATGTGTTCAACGCGACAGTCCACCGAACCCCGGGCCATGGTCACCGTAAGAGATTGCCCGGTCTGCAGCGCGGCAGCATCGCTGACGACCTTTCCCTCCGCATCCTGTACCATGCTGAAGCCGCGGGACAGAACCTTCAGCGGGCTCATGGCATCCAGAGAGGCGCAAAGACGGATAAAAGACTGCCGTCTCTGCTGCAGCGTACGCTCTCCGGCAGCGCCGAGACGCTGGGACAGGCGGTCTGTTTCCTGTCGTTTCTGGTCAAAATAGACGGTGGGACTCTCCAACACCCGGCGGCGCTTCAGGTCATCCAGGCGACCGGAAAGCAGATCCAGCCGCTTTGTCATAGCCTGACGGCTGCGGGCCATGGCAGAAGCCAGACGTTCACGGATCTCAGCCTCGTCAGGCACGGCCAGTTCCGCGCCGTTGGAAGGCGTTGCCGCCCGGAGGTCGGCCACAAAGTCTGCAATGGTCACGTCCGGCTCATGACCCACGGCGGAAATCACGGGAATCTCGCTGGCATAAACAGCACGGGCCACGCGCTCATCGTTAAAGGCCCAGAGATCCTCAATGGAACCGCCGCCGCGGCCGGTAATAATCAGGTCCGCTACCTGCCAGCGGTTCGCATAGCGGATGGCGCCGACAATCTCCGCCGGAGCCTCCACACCCTGCACCCTGACCGGCATGACGATCACTTTGCTTAGCGGCCAACGCTTGCCCAGAACACGGATTACGTCCCGCACGGCAGCGCCGGCACCGGATGTAATCACCGCGATCCGCCGCGGATACTCAGGCAGCGGCTTCTTGCATGCACGGTCAAAAAGGCCTTCCGCCTGCAAGCGCGCTTTCAGCTGCTCATAGGCGAGATAAAGGTCACCTACACCCTCGGGGCTCATCTGCGTCACATACAGCTGATACGCCCCGTCACGCGGGAACACGGTAACGCTGCCCTGGCAGAGGACACCCATACCGTTTTCCGGCCGGAAGGGCAATTTCATCGCGCTGCCTTTAAACATAACACAGCGCAAAGAGCCGTCTTTATCCTTCAGGGTAAAATAGTGATGTCCGGAGGGATATACCTTATAGTTGGACAGTTCCCCCCGGACGCAAACCCGACCCAGAAGCGCATCTGAATCAAGAAGACCCTTTATGTGTTTATTGAGTTCGCCAACGGAAAGGATGTTCTCAGCCATCACTCTTCGTTCTCACGCTCACGGACAAAGCTGCCGAGAATGCCGTTGATGAAACTGACCGTCTCCGCCTCATCAAAGCTCTTGGCCAGCTCCACCGCCTCGTTGATGGACGCTGCCTGCGGAATATCATCCATGTAGAGAATCTCGTACATGGCGCAGCGCAGCACCGCAAGAGCCGTACGGGAAATACGGCCGATCTTCCATCCGCGGGAGTACTGGCTGATGTAGTGATCCAACTCCACCCGATGGGCATTGACACCCTCTACCAGTTCCCGGATATACTCCTGCTGGACAGCGTCGGGGATCTCCTCGAAAATCCCACCCTCCGGGGGAAGGGCACGGAAATAATCTTCGCTGAAAAAGTCGGCGATCTGCAGATCGCTGCCACCGTTGCTGGCAAAGCTCAGCTGCACGGCCAGTCGTCTAGCTGCTGTTCTAGTCATCACTTTATCTCTGCCTTTTCAAAAGAAATACCGGTAACGTGGATATTCACCACGGTCTCCATGCCGGTCATGGCCTCAATGGAGGCCGCCACACTGCGCTGCACCCGGCGGGCGGCATCGGCTACATTATAACCATAGCGTACAAGGATCAGAAGGTCGACCACGGCCTTACCGGATGCAGAAGTAACCTTGATACCCTTGGGAGAGTTCTTGATGCCGAAGAAACCGGCCAGATCGGAGCCAAGGGCCGTGGGGTTGGAGAGTCCCGCAACACCGTCCACATCGTTCAATGCGGCGGACACCATCATCCCAATGACCTCCTCCGAAATACATACATTTCCCTTTTCCGTCTGATTGATAATGTAGTTTTCAGGCATATCCGATACCTCCCGGCATAATTACACCTTATCATACCACGTTCAGACGAAAAAATAAAGAGGCTTCCCCGAAATTGTTTTCGAGGAAGCGGAAAAGATCAGCGGTCTTTGACCTCGATGATGTTGATCTGGCTGGCCTCAAGTCCGGTAGTACTCAACACCGTCTCCGTCACCCGGGCAACATCCGCTTCCGCCAGGCCCTCAACCGGTGCCGGCACGGCAATGGTGCAGCCATCGGCAGCCAGATAGACCACGCAGTCGGCAAACTCTTTGGCCAGCAGTTCGTTCTCTATCTGGCTTTCAATCATGCTCCATTCCGCCATGGCTGTAATCTCGGACATGGCACTGTTAATAACCTCCTGCGAGGCCGTTTCTGCGCAGGCGGCCGTTTCCAGCAGCGCCATGGCGGCATCCCGGGACTCCTGTCTGGTAAGGCGGGCCTGCGCGAAATACTCCGCACTCTCGTCAATCCCGCTGGCCAGCGTCATACCGTAGTTTTCTTCCAGCGCCGCCGTCATCGCATCCTCGGCCCGCGCCATGGCGCTGTCTGCCCTGCCCCACTTGTTGTTAAAAGACCAGTTCAGATAGGCAGCCCCGCAGACAAAGAACAGGACCGCTGCCAATATGAGATTTCGTTTCAGGTTTTTCCCGCTTTTGAATTCCTTCATTTCAGTTACCCCCCTGATTCTTCATTTTTAATACAATGATCTTATTGCTGCCAAGTCCCGTATAGGCAGAAACAGCCCGGACAATCTCCAGTGAAACCGCGGCGCTTTCGGCTCCGTCGCAGACAACAACCGCTCCGCCGGCGCCGTCTCTTTCCTGCCGAAGAAGAACATACACTCTGCCGCAGCCCTCGATCTGCTCCAGTACGGCACAAAGCTTTTCCTCATCGCTGTCAAACTTTGCGTCATCGCCGGGATAGCTCCGCTCCGCCGCGGTCTTCCCCGGCAGGATCATCAGAGCCGCGCCCATAAGCAGCACCAACAGCAGTGCCCTGTTCTTTTCCGGAAGGCGGGAGCCGCCTTTCTCATCCTTCGTCTTCATACCAGCTCTGCCTTTCCGCCGCAATACCCAGCTCCGCCTCCAGACGTGCCGCCAAGCGGCGCCGCATATTTTCCGGAGCCTTCATGTACAGCTTTGCCTCCCAGGGTACCCAGCAGTCATCCCGCCATTTTGCCCTCACCTCCACCCTGCCCTCCAGGCCGAGAGCGTGTGCCTCGTCCAAAATGTATGCGGCACACCCCTCCTCTATGTACAATCGCTCCAGTCTCTTTTCCTGCTCGTTCAAGTCCTCCGTCAGAGCAAGGACGCTTTCATGATACCCTGCCAGAGAAAGAGCATAGTCATCCAGATCCGGACGGGCCAGCGGTGAGATCAAAGTCAGCGTCAGCACCAGACCGCTGATCAGACGCAGCACCTTCTTCACTGCACCGGCGGGAACAATGCTCTGGGCGCAGGCCGTGATAACAGATGCCCCGCAAAGGCCGATGATCCATTGTCGAAGCAGTTCTGTCATACAGCAATCTTCATAAATGCGAAAACGGATATGTACAAAAAAACAGCCCCCGATCCTGTCATGGCCAGAAGCATGCCGAAGCAGCTGCCAAGGTTGTCCAGCAGTTCCGCCAGCCGACCGCCGCTCAGGCAGGCACAGAGAGCGGCACAAAGTTTATAAAGAAGATATCGCAGCCCCAGCTCCAGTACGGGAGTCAGGCAAATGCAGAGGATAGCCAGCAGGCCAAAGCTGCCGCAAAGACCCCTGAGACTCCCTGCTGCCGCAGCCAGAGCACCGGAGGCATCGGACAAAATCCGGCCCACCACCGGCAGCGCAGTTGACAGCACCGTCTTTGTAAGCCGGGCAGCCGAGGCATCGGCGCTGCCGCTGACAACACCACTCACCGAGAGCCAAAGGGCAAAGGCCGTGGTCAGTCCTCCCAGAAGCATCGTGCAGAGACTCCGCATCAGCCTTGCCGCCGTCTTCAATGCCCCGCCGCCCACGGCGGCGTTGGCTATGGCCAGAGCCGCATAGCCGCATATAACAGGGACAATCAACCGGACGGAAAGATGAAGAAGTATGTCCATAAATACAGCAGTGGACGCACTGGCCGCCGCCGCTGTCCCCACCGCGCCGGAGGCGGCCGCCGTGGCTGCCAGCACCGGAAGCAGTACCCGTGAGTAATCCGACAGGGTTTCCATGGCCTCCAGAGCCCCCGACATATAGGAGTCTACATCCACCAGAGCAGCCGCACCGATGGCAGCTACCCCGGCCAGCAATACATAGGAGGAGGCCTGACCCGATGTATCAGCCGCTTCCGTAAGGGAGCAAATGAGCACCACGGCCATCATTACCAGCACCGTTCCACAGGAGCGGCGGGCAAGATCTTCCAGTCGTTTTAGAAAGTGCTGCAGTATCCGCTGCGGCAGTTCTTTTCCCGCCGCGTCTTCCGGCAAAGCATCGCCCATGTACTCACGGGCACTTTCCGGCAATGCATCGGACAGAGCCCGCGAGCCGAAATCATCCACGGCAGATGCCGGAAACACGAGCAGGATCGCTGTCAGCAGAAAGAACGCTGCATATCTCATACCAGCGCCTCCACCACGGACACCAGAGAGTTGATCAGCGGCAGCGCCACATAAAGCGCGCAAAGAGTTCCGCAAAGCTCTACAAAGGCCGCGGCGGCCCCCTGCGAGGCATCTTTACATATCTGCGCACCCAGTTCCGTTACCAAAGCAATGCCCACACATTTAATTACCGGTGTCAACAGTACGGAAGATATTCCACTCCGCTCCGCAAGGCTCTCATAGGCTTCTGCAATCTCGCCGGTAACGCCTATGCAGAGAAAGGCCGCGGCCAGCCCTGCAGCCAGTGAGATCATCAGGGAAAGCTCCGGAACCGAACGTCGAAGCAGAAGAGCCAGAATGCTGCCGGTAACGCCGATGGCAGCCGCTTTTACTGCAATGGTCATTTTAAAACCCGAAAAGTTCCCGGATCAGCTCGAATAGCTCGCTGATCTCCCGGACGACAACCACCAGCACGATTACAAGGCCTGCTATGCTTACCAAAAGGGCCTGATCATCCCGTCCGCTCCGACACAGCAGCATGTTCAGTACGGCAACCAGGATCCCGATGGCAGCTATCTTAAAAATAAGCTCTACCTCCAACGCGTACCTCTCCTTCGTAAGCTTGTCTGCCCCATTCTATGCCCCGCAGCATTAAATAAGAACGATTGCCGCAAGCAGTCCGGCGCAGACACCAAGGGAGGAGCAAAGCCGGCACTTTTGTTCCGCGTCCGCCTCTGCTTCCCGTAAAATCCGCCGAAGTCGTTCCGCTGCCGCCGGAAGAACGCGCCCGGGCTCATCGCCGCGGCTGAGGGCAAGTCCAAGTTCTTCGAGCACCTCGTTCTCCGCGGCCGGAAAGCCGAGCTCACCGATCTCACGACACCATATCTCCGAAAAGCGCCTGTCACGCAGCTCGTCCGCTTCCACCCTGCAGCCGCAGAGAATTTTCAGTGCTTCCGTCAGTGGCGTTGCGAGGATGGAAACCTCCGTTTCAAAACTCTCCAGCCGAAGGAGGAGGGAACGCAGATTGGCAACGCGAAGGCGCAGTTCCCGGCTGCGCCCCAATCCCACAGCAGCGCAGGCCGACACCAGCATCACGGCACCTGCCCAGCGCATCAGCATAGCCTTTCCTCCCGGTATATACGCTCTGTTCCCCGACGCACGATGACAACTGCCCGGCGAAAAATCCTGCGTTCCAGCAGTTCACGGTACAAAGGCCGTCGGCCCAGCTCAGCCACAGAAGAGGCATGAGCGGTGGCCAGCATTTCCACCCCACAGTGGCAAAGCATCTGGCAGGCCTCTATGTCCTCTGCCGCGGTAATCTCATCCATGGCAACAATATCCGGCGCCATGCTGCGCAGGAGCATCATGGCCGTTTCACTTTTCCGCCCCCCGCTGAGGACATCGGTGCTGGGGCCCAAATCGAAGCCGGGTCTGCCGCCGCTGAGAGCCGCCACTTCCCCCCGTTCATCACACAGAGCTACTCTTTTTCCGCTGCGGGACAGGCAGCGGATCATATCACGGAGAAGGGTTGTTTTTCCGCCGCCTGGCGGCGAGAGAATGAGTGTGGACACAAAGCTTTCACCGCAAAGTGCGGCTCCGCAGCCCCACACCTCTCTCGGTATTCGAACGGCCGCCGAAGAAAAGCCCTTCAGAGTCCTGACCACTCCGCCCTCGGACACCACCTGTCCGCAAAAGCCCACGCGCACCCCGCCGCTGACCGTTATGAACCCATTGCGAAGACTCTCCGCCGCTGCATAGGGAGAAGCGCCGCTGCATATCTCCAAAAGCCGCTCGATGTCCTCCCTGCAGACGATCACCCCGCCCACGGGCTGCTCCCCCTCCGGCAGAAATACAGTCAGGCTTTCACCACAGCGCAGACGAAACTCCGTTGCCCTTTCACGCTCCTTTCCGCCAAGCAAAGCCGCTGCGCGGCGTATCCGTTCCGGCAGCACGTCCAGCGCCGCCTCATAACCCTTCATAGACACCCCTCCCGCGAAAGTCTATGTTCCCAAACCCACATCCATGCCAAATCTTGACTTTGCCTACGGGGATGCTTATACTTTGATAAGGCCATTTCAAAGGAGGAGCACACACCTTGATTCGTAAACTTGTTCCCTTCATTCGTGAGTTCAGGCGCGAGGCCATTATGAGCCCCACGCTGATACTGCTGGAAAGTCTCTGTGAGCTGATGATGCCTCTTTTAATGTCTGCCATCATCGACCAGGGACTCAACGGCGACGGAGGAGTCCGGATAATTTTCATCAGCGGCTTGCTTTTGATCGCGCTCTCCTCCGTATCCATGTACTGCGGCGTCGGTGCCGCCCGGGCAGCTTCCCGGGCCAGTCAGGGTTTTGGCCGTAACCTCCGGGCGGCTATGTTCGGCAAAATACAGAGCTTCTCCTTTGCGGACATTGACCGCTTTTCCTCTGCCTCTCTGATCACCCGCCTCACCAACGACGTTACCGCCCTGCAGAACACTGTAAATATGAGTCTGCGTATGCTGGTACGGGCACCGGTTCAGATGATTTCCGCCCTTGTCGTCTGTCTGGCACTGAACGCCCGTCTGACGCTGGTACTGCTCTTTGCGATCCCGCTGATGTGTCTCATCATTGCCGTGCTGATGAAAAGCACCAAGCGTCTCTTTGAGATCTTTCAGACAAAGATTGACGCGCTTAATAATTCCGTACAGGAAAACCTCATTGGCGTCCGCGTGGTGAAAGCCTTTGTCCGTGATAACTATGAGCGGCAAAAGTTTGCCAAAGCCAACGACGAACTGCGGGATGCCGGACTGAATGCAGTGACCCACATGGTCAGCATATTCCCGGTGATGATGATCTGCCTCCACGGCGCCACGCTTCTCATTCTCTGGTTTGGCGGCCGCCATGTGGCGGAGGGGCGCATGCTCACCGGTGAACTGTATTCCTTCTACTCCTACATTGCGCAGGTGCTTATGAGCGTTTTGATGGTTGCCTTTACTCTGCTGCAGGTAACCCGGGCCACGGCCTGTGCCACTCGTATTCTGGAAGTTCTGGATTGCGAGGCGGATATCCGCGACGGCAGCGCGGAGACACTGCCGCAAAAGCGCGGCAGCGTAAGCTTCCGGAGAGTGGACTTCCGCTACCAGAGCAGAGGCAGCGGTGACAACGTGCTGCAGGGCATTGATCTGGACATTGCCCCCGGTGAGTTTGTGGCCATCGTGGGCGCCACGGGTGTGGGCAAGTCCAGTCTTGTGAATCTGATTCCCCGCTTCTACGACGTCACCGGCGGGCAGGTGCTGGTCGACGGCATGGATGTTCGGGACTATCCGGTACAGGCACTTCGTGAACGCATCGGCATGGTGCTGCAGAAAAACGTTCTCTTCTCCGGCACCATTCGGGAAAACCTTCTCTGGGGTGACAGAAACGCCACCGAGGAAGAGATGATAGAGGCCGCCAAAAGCGCACAGGCCCATGATTTTATTATGTCTTTTCCTGAGGGCTATGACAGCTTTCTGGAGCAGGGCGGCGTAAACGTATCCGGCGGCCAGAAGCAGCGACTCTGTATTGCCCGCGCCATGCTCCGGAAACCCTCCATTCTCATTCTGGATGACTCCACCAGCGCCGTAGACACCGTTACCGAAGCGGCCATCCGTCGCAGCTTTAAAGAGAATCTCAACGGCACCACCGTAATCATCATTGCCCAGCGTATCAGTTCTGTCCGCTACGCCGACAAGATCGTAGTGCTGGACGATGACCACATTGAGTCCGTGGGCACGCACGATGAGCTTATGGAGAAAAGTCCCATATACCGGGAGATCTACCAGTCCCAGCAGGAAGGGGTGATCGCCAATGGCTGAGCGGAAAAAATACACGGTACAGCCCGGCGCTGACACCAAGGGCGGCGGAGGTCACGGTTCCCGCGGCGGCTTCCAGAAGCCAAAGGACGCAAAGAAGACCTTCCTGCGGCTGATCCGCTATGTGACGGGCAACAAGCTGATGCTGCTGCTGGTCTTCGCCTGCGTGGCTGTCAGCGCCGTAGGCAACGTGTTGGGCATCTATCTGATCCGGCCCATTCTCAACACCCTCATTGAACGGGGTATTCCCATGAATGAGCGTCTGGCAAGACTGGGTACAACCCTTCTTCTGATGGCTCTTATCTATCTTCTGTCGGCTGTCTGTCAATATCTGCAGATGGTCACCATGGCCCGGCTTGCACACCGGGGTGTCAACCGCCTGCGCGGCCAGCTCTTTGACAAGCTGCAGGAGCTTCCGCTGAGCTTCTTCGACGCCAACACCCACGGCGAACTTATGAGCCGCTTTTCCAACGATGCAGACAATGTGCAGATGTGCATGGAGCAGAGCTTTGTGAGTCTTGTATCCAGCGTCATCACCTTTGTCGGTATCGTGGTCATGATGCTCTACACCTGCGCACCTCTTTTCCCCATTACCATCGGCATTCTCGCGGCCACCATGCTCGTAGTCATGCGCCGGGGCAGGAAAAGCCGCGATCTCTTCAGGGCCCAGCAGAGCGCTCTGGGCCAGATGAACGGCAACATACAGGAGATGATCGAAGGTCTGAAGGTGGTCAAGGCCTTTACTCACGAGGACGAGGCCCAGAAGGAGTTTCAGGAACTGAACGAGAACTATTTCTCGGCTGCCAGTGAGGCCAATTTCTATGCCATGTCCCTGATGCCCATCTCCGCCAACATCTCCAACATCGGTTATGGCGTTACCGCTATGTTCGGCGGTCTCCTCAGCTATTTCGTCGGTTATGATATCGGCGGCCTCGCCGCCTTCCTGCAATACAGCCGCCAGATCAGCATGCCCGTAAACCAGATCTCCCAGCAGATCAATACGGTCCTCTCCGCGCTGGCCGGTGCCGAACGCATTTTCCAGATCATGGATATGACACCGGAGGTGGACGATGGCAAGGTGCGTCTGGTCAACGTGGACGATGAACTGCACGAATGCAGTACACGCAGCGGACGCTGGGCCTGGAAGAAGCCGGGCGGTGAGCTGGTCGAAGTTAAGGGCGATGTTCGCCTTCACAGCGTGGACTTCGCCTATGTACCGGAAAAGCCCGTTCTGACCAATGTCTCCCTCTACGCAAAACCCGGCCAGAAGATCGCCTTTGTTGGCTCCACCGGCGCGGGTAAAACCACCATTGCGAACCTGATCAACCGTTTCTATGAGATCAACGCCGGCAGCATCACCTACGATGGCATTGATGTCCGGGATATCCGTAAAGACGACCTTCGTTCTTCCGTGGCCATCGTGCTTCAGGATACCCATCTCTTTACCGGCACAGTCATGGAGAATATCCGTTACGGACGTCTGGACGCCACAGACGCTGAATGCATCGCCGCAGCCAAACTGGCCAATGCCCACAGCTTTATCCGCCGCCTGCCCGACGGCTACAACACCATGGTTACCGGGGACGGCTCCAACCTTTCCCAGGGGCAGCGGCAGCTGCTGGCCATCGCCCGTGCTGCTGTGGCAGACCCGCCGGTACTGGTGCTGGACGAAGCTACCAGTTCCATTGACACCCGAACCGAGCGGCTGATTGAGAGAGGCCTGGACTCCCTCATGAAGAACCGTACTGTTTTTGTCATAGCTCACCGTCTCTCCACCGTGCGCAACTCCAACTGCATTGTTGTCATTGAAAAGGGCGAGATTGTGGAGAAGGGCGATCACGACGAACTCCTGGCCCTTAAAGGCCGTTACCACCGTCTCTATACCGGCCAGACGAAGCTGGATTAAGGAGGAGCAAACATGGAACGTATACTGGTTGTCCCCACGGAAAAAATTCTTCCCTATGTGGGTGAAAAGGGGCTGTTCACCGGCCACGAGGAAGAACTCTATGCGCTGGTGGAAGCGGAACACAGCTTTATGCCCCGGCCCGAGGCGGAGCAGGATCCCAGTCACAAACAGATCATCCCCTATATCATTCTCACCCGTGGCGACGAAGTCTTTGCCACCCGACGCAGCAGCAAGGGCGGCGAAGCGCGCCTCCATGGCCGCATTGCTCTGGGACTCGGCGGACACATCAACACCGATGACGATGACAGCCCCGGCATTTTCCACCGCGGACTCCTTCGCGAGTTGGGTGAGGAAGCCGAGTACACCGCCGTAGGTGAGCTCACCCCCAGAGGGGTCATCAATGATGACACCACCGACGTGGGCAAGGTGCATCTGGGATTTCTTTTCACGCTGGAAGTCAGCGACGCTGCCGTGAAGGAAACGGAGAAGCTGGAGGGTCTCTGGATCGCGCGCAACGACCTTCCCGCCTATATGGATCGGATGGAAGGCTGGTCGGAAATCTCTATGCAGATACTCTATTGAACTTCTTTGGAATAGCTGATATAATACCCATAGCAAATAGAATGGAGGTTTTTCCATGAAGCTGTATAAGACCATCCGCAGCATGTTCCTTTTTTTGATAGCTGCGGTCATTCTCTGCGTTATCCCCGTATGCGCTGCCGATGAAACGGTTCAGGCCGATTACGACCTGAATGTAAGCGCCCTTCCCGCCGAACAGGGCGATATTCTCACCATCCGCGCCGACGATGCAGAATATGTTTACGCCGTCTCCAATAAGTTGATCCGCGGCCTGGATGTCAGCGATACCCGCTCCTATGCCGGAGATTTTTCCGCAGTAGCAGGCGTTGAGAAAATGATGCTTACTTTCAGCGACCCTGCCTGCGAAGGCATTCGCGCGGATGGCAACTGGAAGGAAGTCCTTGATGCTGACGATGCCGTTGTCATCTTCAACGGCGAGGAACAGGACTTCAGCGGCGATGAGCTTGTGCTGGAATGCACATTGGGCAAACTTGTCGTGAATAAAGATGGTACCATCCGCTTTACCGCCGATGCTGACGCCCGTCTGATTACCATTTCTCAGCGCATAGGAGACAGCGCCTGCAGTGTGAGTCTGCAGCGCCGCAGCCGCCCGCTGCCCAAAGACAGCACGGTAGAAATTGTGCTGAAGGAAAGCAAAATGGACGACAGCTGGACTTATGTTCCGCTGCCCGCTGACATGGCCGCCGACCCCGACAGCCTCAGCTGGAACTATTATGTGCAGTACAGCGTTGCCAATGGCAATCTTTTCTGTCGCCAGGTGAAGCCTTTCCCGCTTCAGGCTAATCCCCCGGTTGGAGCCCTGAAAAACACGTTCACCCTTGTACAAAAGGGAACGCTTACCGCCAGCGGAGACTGGGGTTATGATGTTCGCAACGGCAAAAAGCTTGTCCGCTTCAATGGCGCCGGTCATGCCTACGGCACTCCGGATACCGTGACCGACGGCATCTTCGCTCTGCACCTTGACCGCTGGTACTATACCGCGGACGACAGCGGTGCCGGGGCTTTCCAGTTTACCAGCCAGCAGCGCGGTCAGGAACTCACGGTCGCCGTTGGACGCGGCGAAACGCCCGGGGCTGTTGAGCCCGGCGGCGAAACCCTCGCCATTGAAAGCAATGGGCAAACCTTCACCCATACCATGCAGCGCCTCAGCAGCGCCGAGGGCCGTAAGCCTCTGACAAGCAAGCTTACCACATATCTCTATATTATTCCCTGAATGAAGGAAGCCCGGAGTCAATGCTCCGGGCTTCCTTCTATATCAACAAGGATCTGCTCAGCGTCGGACCTTCGCAGGGCTATCATGCTGCCATGAATCCCGTAGGCGCTAATTCCACCGCCCCAGCCGCAAAACCGCACAGCCACCTCCGCCCCCGGCAGGAATCCAAGATCCAAAAGGCGCCGACGCATGGGCCCATGCAGCGTAAGCACGGCAACACGAGCGGACGATCCCGGCTTAAGTTCCATAAGTTTACATCGCATAGAAATGACCACCTTGCAGTCCATCCTATGCAGAAGGAGGGATCGTTGTTCGATCCCTCCCGTTACATATTTACGCACCAAAGATGAAGTTGACAACAGCCACCAGCTGCTCACGGCTGAAAAACTTGGTCATGTCCGCAATGTCCGTAGTGGCCAGCAAACGTCCGGCGCTGCCGCCTGTCATCAGCGCCACACCTACAAGGGCCAATCCCAGAACCAGCAGAATACCGCAGATAATCAGAATAACATGCCACACCTTACTCATCGTCAGCGCCTCCTTTCCGCAAAACCCTGCCATAAACGCCGGAAATCAGGCGGATCGTCAGTCGGATCCCCTCCACAAGCAGCCAAAGGCCCAGCCAGATAAAAAAGATAGCGAGAGCCAGGGCTACCACCGCCAGACCACAGACCAGAATGACATCGGGCAGGAAGCTCATGGAATTGAACGCATACAGTCCAAGATACACAGAAGCCGCAGCAAGTCCCAAACCGGGCAGAAGACCAAATGCAGCAAGAAGCACCGTAAGCACCACACCCACCAGGGCCGTGGCAATCAGGATGGGCGTCAGGGCCACGGCGCCGATCACCCGACCGGTACCGGGAGCCTCGCTGCCCTCGTCCGCTTCCTCCTGCTCGTCTAAAGCCTCCTCGACGTACTCCTCGTCCGCTTCAGCCGCGTAAGCTTCTTCTTCCGTCGGCTCCTCCGGCTGTATAATCAGTTCTTCCCGTGCATCCTCTGCCAGCAGCGCTTCCATTACCTGCGCCGCCTGTGCCTCCACAGTGCTCCCGGCTTCCACTGCTTCGTCTGCCACAGCCTCCACAGGAACGGAAACCTCTTCCGCATACTCCTCATCGGCGATGCCGGGGAGCCCGGCCTCTTCCCGCTCACGGTACTCCTTTTCAACCATAAGTACCTGCCGTACCGGGGAGCCAAGCTCACGGATAAGGGCTGCCTCACCCTCACGCCCGGCCGCGTCAAAGCTGCGCTCGTAGCGGCGCATGACCTTCAGCCGGTCCTCCGCATCCATAAAAGAGAGCAGAGCCTTCATCTCTGCCATATACTTTACCCGATCTATGGGGAACACCTCCCAAAATACTGTAACTTTTTGTTATCAATCATTATACTATTTCATCGGACTTTGTCAAGATGCTTGACAAGTAATATTTCTTTGTTTAAAATATTTTGGCTATCCGCGGCGGGGCAAGGGCCCTGACGTATTTGAAAAGGAGATTTCATATCATGGCGAAAGAGAAAAAAGTAGAACAGATCACCGACATGGAGGTGGACTTTGCCCAGTGGTTCACCGATGTCTGCACCAAGGCTGAGCTGGTGGATTACTCCGGCGTAAAGGGCCTCTTCATCCTGCGCCCCTACGGCTACGCTCTGTGGGAAAACATCCAGAGCTTTCTGGATAAAGAATTCAAGGCTCTCGGCCACGAGAACGTGTCCATGCCCATGCTGATTCCCGAGTCCCTGCTGCAGAAGGAAAAGGATCACGTGGAGGGCTTTGCCCCCGAGTGCGCCTGGGTCACCCATGGCGGCAGCGAGGAGCTTCCCGAGCGTCTCTGTATCCGCCCCACCTCCGAGACGCTTTTCTGCGACCACTGGAGCCATGTGGTGCATTCCTGGCGTGATCTGCCCATGAAATACAACCAGTGGTGCAGCGTGCTGCGCTGGGAAAAGACCACCCGTCCCTTCCTGCGCGGCCGTGAGTTCCTCTGGCAGGAGGGCCACACCCTCCACGCCACCGAGGAGGAAGCCCGCGAGGAGACTCTGCAGATGCTGGAAGTCTACGCCCGCTGCTGCGAAGAGCTGCTGGCCATGCCCGTCATCCGCGGCAACAAGACCGACAAGGAAAAGTTCGCCGGTGCTGTCAACACCTATACCATCGAGTGCATGATGCACGACCACAAGGCTCTCCAGAGCGGCACCAGCCACTACTTTGGCGACGGCTTCACCCACGCCTTCAACATCGCCTTCTCCGATAAGAACAATCAGCTCAGCTATCCCCACCAGACCAGCTGGGGCATGTCCACCCGTGTCATCGGCGGTCTTATCATGACCCACGGCGACAATAACGGTCTCGTGCTGCCTCCCCGTGTGGCCCCTGTGCAGGTCATCGTTCTGCCCATCGCCCAGCACAAGCCCGGTGTTCTTGAGAAGGCCGAGGAGCTGGTGAACCGTCTGAAGTCTGCCGGCGTCCGCGTAAAGGGTGACTTCTCCGACAACTCCCCCGGCTGGAAGTTTGCCAACTGGGAGATGAAGGGTGTGCCTCTGCGCATCGAGATCGGTCCCAAGGACATCGAGAACGGTCAGTGCGTGGCCGTCCGCCGCGACAACCGCGAGAAGACCTTCCTCTCTCTGGACAATCTGGAGGAGACCATCCCCGCTCTGCTGGAGGAGGTTCAGAAGGGCATCTTCGCCAAGGCCAAGGAAAATCTCGACAGCCACTGCTTCCCTGCTTACTCTCTGGACGAGGCCAAAGCCATCCAGCAGGAAAAGGGCGGCTTCATCAAGACCATGTGGTGCGGTGACCTTGCCTGCGAAATGAAGATGAAGGAAGAGGCCGGTATGACCAGCCGCTGCATCCCCTTCGAGCAGGAGAATCTGGGCGAAGTCTGCCCCATCTGCGGCAAACCCGCCAAGCATATGATCTACTGGGGCGTCGCTTACTGATGCCATACAAAAAAAGTTCCGGGAAAACAAAATTTTCCCGGAACTTTTTCCATATGTACTGCGTCATAGAAAACAAAAGGAGGTTGAGCCCATGAAACGAAATGTCCTTGCAATACTTCTTATCCTTGTGCTGCTCCTCTGCGGCTGCGGCGGCGCGGCAAAGAGTGTGGAAATGCAAAGTGCCCCCCGCGAACCGGCTGCGGCGGCCGACATGGTCTATACCGAAGAGGCCTATGAGATGGAAGCCCCGGCCATGGAAATGAAGGCAACCGCTGCCGGCGGCATCGCCAACAGCGAGAGCGGACGCAGCAGTCAGGGCGAGATGCAGGCAGAAAAGATTATCTACTCTGCCAATGCCCGCATTGAAACCATCGACTACGAAGCGAGTGTGCAGGGTGTCTACGATATGGTGGAACGCTTCGGCGGCTTTGTCCAGTCCTCCAGCATCTCCGGCAGTGACTATTACAGTACCGCCCGCGGCCGTCAGAACCTGCGTTACGCGTCCTTTACCGTGCGTATCCCTTCGGAGAATTTTGAAACGCTGACCTCTTCCCTCTCGGAACTTGGCAACGTCCCCTACTGCAACACCTATTCCGAAAATGTCTCTGCCCAGTACTACGATGTGCAGAGCCGTCTCACCGCTTACAAGACGCAGGAAGCCCGGCTTCTTGAGATGCTGGAGATCGCGGAGAGCGTGGAGGATCTGCTGGCCATCCAGCAGCAGCTCACTGAGGTGCAGTATGAGATCGACTCCCTGCAGTCCACTCTCACCAACTATGACCGGCGCATCAGTTACAGCACCGTTGACATTGAGGTGCAGGAGGTGGAGGAATACACCGAGGAGCCGGTGGTGAAGCTCACCTACTGGCAGAAGATGGGCCGCGGCTTTGTCCGCTCTCTGGAGAACGTGGGCGAGTTCTTTACCGATGCCATTCTCTGGTTTGTCAGCAACCTCCCTGCCCTGATCACCTGGGCTGTTGCCATCAGCGCAGCGATACTCATTGGCAAGCGGGTAAAGGCAAAAAGAAACTGGCGGCTTTTCAAGCGCCGTAAAGATGTGGAATAAGAATGAAAATAAGCGTAAGGCTTTTGCCTTACGCTTATTTTTTCAGAACATATCAAACAAACTTACCTGCGAGCTGTCGGGCAGATCACCCAATGCGCCCAGCTTTTTGAGCTGCTCCAGGTGGGTCTGGCTCACCTTGGGACAGGCGGCCGAAACTTCCTCAATGGAGAGGAAACGCTTGCCCTGACACTTTTTGAGATCCTCCGCCGCCGTCTCGCCCAGGCCCGAAATGGACACAAAGGGCGGACGAAGCTTCCCGTCCTCGATGAGGAACTTGCGGGAATCGGACTTGTAGATATCCACGGGCAGGAACTCAAAGCCGCGCATATAGAACTCATACACGGATTCCAGCGTGGTCAGGAGATCCTGTTCCTTGGCGGTGGCATTGGGGTTATTCTGAATGGACTCGATACGCGCCTTGACAGCATCCAACCCCATGACCATGCTCTCGGCATCAAAGCCGTCCTTCTCGCTGCGGCGGTAAAAGTAGGCCGCGTAGTACGCCAGCGGATAATGGACCTTGTACCACGCGATACGGAAGGCCATCGTGACGTAAGCCACGGCGTGGGCCTTGGGGAACAGATACTGAATTTTGCGGCAGGATTCAATCCACCAGTCCGGCACGCCCCGCTCCTGCATTTCTTCCACGATGCCGTCGGGCCAGGGCTTGCCCTTGTGAATGGCGCCCTTACGGACGGCTTCCATGAACTTGAAGGCCCGTTTTCCTTCCATGCCCTTGGACATGAGATAAATCATAATGTCGTCGCGGCAGCCCACGCACTTATCGACCGGGGCAATGCCGTTAACGACCAGATCGCGGATATTACCGGCCCAGACGTCGGTACCATGAGAGAAGCCAGAGAGCTTCACCAGCGTATCATACTGTTTGGGCTGGGTATCCACCAGCATCTGCCGGGTGAAGTTGGTGCCAAACTCGGGCACGCCGATGGTGCCGGTCTTGCCGATGATGGGGTCATCGTCCCCAAGGCCCAAAGGCGCAGGAGACGTAAAGATCGCCATGGTATCCGGATCGTCCAGAGGAATTTCCCGTGCATTGGTGCCGGTCATATCCTCCAGCATCTTTATCATGGTGGGGTCATCGTGGCCCAGTTCGTCCAGCTTTAGGAGGTTGGCCTCCATGGAGTGGTATTCAAAATGGGTGGTGATGATGCCGCCTTCGGCGTCATCCGCCGGGTGCTGCACGGGACAGAAGTCCGTCACGTCCATATTCTGCGGGATAATGACCAGACCGCCGGGGTGCTGGCCGGTGGTACGCTTTACACCGACACAACCCGCGGCAAGGCGGTTTTCCTCGGCCTTGGGCACAGTGATACCCCGCTCCTCCAGATACTTCTTCACGTAGCCATAGGCGGTCTTCTCCGCCAGCGTACCGATGGTGCCGGCACGGAACACGTGGGTACGGCCAAAGAGTTCCTCCGTGTACTTATGGGCCTGGGCCTGGTACTCACCGGAAAAGTTCAGGTCGATATCGGGAACCTTGTCGCCGCCAAAGCCAAGGAATGTCTCAAAGGGGATATCAAAGCCGTCCTTGGCCATGATGGTTCCGCAGACGGGACAGGGCTTATCGGGCATGTCCGCGCCGCAGCCATACTTGTCGCCATTTTCCATATAGACGTTTTCGAAATCGCTGTGGCGGCAGTTGGGACAGCGGTAATGGGGCGGCAGGGAGTTAACCTCCGTAATGCCGGACATATAAGCCACGATGGAGGAACCAACGCTGCCCCGGCTGCCTACCAGATAGCCGTGCTCCAGTGAGTTCTGCACCAGCTTCTGGGCGCTCATATAGATAACCTCGTAATGGCGGCCCAATATGGCATCCAGCTCCACCTGCACACGTTCCGTCACCAGCTGCGGCGGCTCGTCGCCGTAGAGAGAGCGGGTCTTATCCCAGACCATCTGCTCCAGATCTTCCGCCGCGTGTTCAATACTGGGCGGATAAAGATCGGGGGGCAGTAATTCAAACTCCTCCACGCTGTCCGCAATGGCGTTGGGATGGCCGATGACGGCGGCATAGCAGTCTTCCTCGCCCAGATACGCAAACTCCTTAAGCATCTCATCGGTAGTCTTGAAGTAGATGGGCATGGACTTGTCCGCATCGTCAAACTTCTTGGCTGCCAGCAGGATGTGGCGGTAGATCTCGTCCTCCGGTTCCAGAAAATGCACGTCACCGGTGGCGCAAAAGGGCTTGCCAAGCTTTTTGGCCAGTTCAACAATGCGGCGGTTATAATTCCGAAGATCCTCGTCCGAGCGAGCCATTCCCTTTTCTATCATAAAGCGGTTGTTGCAAAGGGGCTGGATCTCCAGATAGTCGTAGAAGGAAGCGATGCGTTCCTGCTCCGAGGGGCTGCGCTGGCGCTGCACGGCCTCAAAAACTTCGCCCGCCTCGCAGGCGGAGCCAATGATCAGACCCTCCCGATACTGCATCAGCAGACTCTTGGGGATGATGGGTACCTTTTTAAAATGCTCCAGATGGGACTTTGAGATAAGCTCGTAAAGATTTTTCAGACCGCGCTTGTCCTTCACCAGCAGGATGATGTGGCGGTTGCGGCCGTGACCTCTCCCCTCGCCCATGGCGCGGGTTACTGTTTCCATGTCGCGCAGCCGTATAACCCCGGCTTCCTTCAGGCGCTCCCGGAGCCTCAGGTAGATCTGACCGCAGACCCCGGCATCGTCCGAGGCCCGGTGATGATTGAAATCGGGCAGCCCCAGCGTCCGGGCCACCACATCCAGTTTGTGGCGCTTGAGATCGGGCAAAAGCCGCTGGGCCAGCGGCAGCGTGTCGATAAACACCGGGGCAAAGCCCATACCGCTGCGCGCAGCAGTCTCGGCCATAAAGCCCACGTCAAACTGGGCATTATGCGCTACAAGAGGTCGGTCTCCCGCAAAGGTCATAAAGTCCTGCAGGGCCTTCTCCTCACCGGGCGCGTCAAAGACATCCCGGTCTGTGATACCCGTCAGGCGGGTGATTTCCGCCGGAATGGGCATACCGGGATTGACAAAGGTCTGGAAGCTCTTTACCGGGTGCCCCTTCTCATAAAGCACGGCACCAATCTCGGTAATGCGGTCGCGGATGGCATCCAGACCGGTGGTTTCAATGTCAAAGGCCACGAAGTCAGAGTCCAGAGGCAGTTCCGTCTCTCCGTGGATGGCCAGAAGCTCGTCCACATCGTTGACGTAGTAACCTTCCACGCCGTAGATGATCTTGATCTTATTCTTTTTACCGGCACCCCAGACTTCCGGAAAGGCCTGAGCCACGCCATGGTCCGTGATGGCAATGGCCTTGTGTCCCCATTTGGCTGCGGTCTTCACCGCTGCGCTGGGATCGGTCAGGGCATCCAGCGCGCTGTAGCGGGTGTGGAGGTGCAGCTCCACGCGTTTCTCCTCTGCGGTATCCTTCCGGCTGGGCGCCTGGGCCTCGGAAATATCACGCGGGTCCAGAGCAATGTCGCTGTCGTAGCGGTTATAGACCACCGCGCCGCTGACGGTGAGCCACTGGCCCTTCTTGATGCGTTCAATGATGCTCTGGTCATCATCCTTGCGCAGGAACTTGCTCACATGGATGCTGCCGGTGTTGTCGGTGATGGAGAAGCTCAGTACTGAGGCTCCGCCCTTTACCTCGCGGCTGTCCGTCTCAAAGACACGACCGCGGACGGTCACACTGCCGGACTCCAAATTCACACTTTCCAATGCCACGGGCGCAGTCTTGATGGGTTTCCCCATGAGAACCGCGCTCTCCACATTCTTTTTGGCCTCAGCCTTTTCAATGGCCTTGGCTGCACTGACCACAGCTTCGGGCTGGGGATAGTCAGCGCGAAGGTCAATGCCCGCAAGACCATATTCAGCGCAGATGCGGGCCTTCAATGTGCCAATCTCTGAGGGAGCCGGCATGGCGGCAAAACGCACATCCAACTCCATAAGCCGCTCCTGCCGGTTTACATGGACACGCCGCACCTCCGCATCCTGAAGCCCGCCGGCACAACCGGCCAGCCCCGCGCAGCAGGGAAACATATCCAGAAACTTCACAACATCCATCAGGAGTTCTCTCTTTCTATAAGCTCCGTAAGTGCATTGGCCAGTTGGGCCACCGGCACGCGGCCAATAGGCTGGCCCTTCTTGAAAATAACGCCCTCCCGTTTGCCGCCTGCAATGCCGTAGTCGGCATGGGAGGCTTCACCGGGCCCGTTTACCACACAGCCCATCACCGCCACGGTGATGTCCCAGGGCTTGTCCCGCAGCCGCTCCTCCACCTCTCTGGCCGTGCCAATGAGGTCATACTCCGTCCGTCCGCAGCTGGGACAGGACACGAAGCGGACACCGCCACGAAGCCCCAACGCGTTCAAAAGATCAATGCCCGCCCGGACTTCCTCCACAGGGTCATCCGTGAGAGATACACGAATGGTATCGCCGATGCCGTCCAGCAACAAAGAGCCGATCCCGGCAGCAGAGCGCAGCACACCAAGACGGGTGGTACCCGCCTCGGTAACGCCGATATGTAGGGGATACTCACAGCGCTGGGACATAAGCCGGTTGGCCTCCACCGTAAGGGAAGCGTCGGAAGCCTTCAGCGAGAGGGCAATATCGGTGAAACCGCAGTCCTCCAGAAGCTTCGCATGGCCCAGCGCGCTGCGGCACATGGCCTCGGCGCTGAGACCGTATTCCGCCAGCAGTTCCTTTTCCAGAGAGCCGCCGTTGACACCGATGCGAATGGGTACCCCCCGGGCCTTACAGGCATCCGCCACGGCACGAACACGCTCAGGTGCGCCGATGTTGCCGGGATTGATGCGGATCTTGTCGAACCCGGCCTCCACCGCAGCCAAAGCCAGCGTATAGTCAAAGTGGATGTCCGCTACCAAAGGCATATTGGTGCCCCTACGGATTTCCGGCAGGGCCCGGGCTGCGAGACGGTTGGGCACGGCAAGGCGCACGATCTCGCAGCCGGCCTCCTCCAGCGCCCGGATCTGGGCTAGGGTGGCCTCCACATCCTCGGTGCGGGTATTGGTCATCGACTGCACCGGGATGGGGTGACCGCCGCCAATGGGCAGGCCGCGGACGTATATGGTTTTGCTCTCTCTTCTTTTCATCGTGAAAGTATCCTCGAAATATCGTTATACATGATAAAGACCATCAGCAGCATCAAAAGCACGAGGCCAATGCTGTGGATCCAGTTTTCAATCCGGGTGTCCGGCGCGCGGCCGCTGAGCTTCGTCCAGAGGGCGGAAAGGCAAAGGGTCAGCACATGGCCGCCATCCAGCGCCGGAATGGGCAGCATGTTCATCACCGCCAGATTTACCGCAATCAGCGCAACCATGTAAAGAATGTCCTCCAGACCCTGGGAAACGCTGGCTGCACTTTGCCCCGTTTCGTTAATAATATCCACAATGCCCACAACCCCGGCCATGTCTGTCACTGCTGCGTTACCGGTTATAAGATCTGTAAGACCGATGCGCACCAGTCTGACAAAGTCCAGACAGTTATACCAGCTGTACCGGAGCCACACAGCAAAGCTGTTGGGCTCTACCGTGAAGTTAAGGCCGTACTTCCACTCGGTGCCACCATCCGCTGTGGGAAACTCCACCGGCACCATGTGATAGTCCTCGATCTCAATCTTTTTGCCGTCGCGGAGGATCACCAGATCGACATCCCCGCCGTAGGCATTGCGGCCCACATACTCGGAAAAGTTGGTGGTGAAGTAGACGCGCTCGCCGTTTACGCTGTGGATGCGGTCACCCACCTGCAGCGTTCCCTCATAGGGGCAGCCCGCCCGGAAACTCTCCAGCCGGTTGCTGTAAAAGCCTGTGGACCCGGCAAAAAGCAGGGCCGTGATCAAAAAGCCCATGAGAAAATTCATGGCGGCACCGGCCACCAGAATAATCAACTTCTTCCAGAGGGGCTGTGCTCCGAAGGAACGGGGATCGTCCGAGTCCTCGTCCTCGCCTTCCATGGCGCAGAAGCCGCCAATGGGCAGGAGACGGAGAGAATACTCCGTCTCCCCGATTTGCCGATGCAAAAGCTGCGGGCCCATGCCCATGGCAAACTCAAGCACCTTTACGCCGCAGCTTTTCGCGGCAAGAAAGTGCCCCATTTCATGAACAAAGATCAGAAGACCAAACGCAAGAATCGCAATGAGAATATACATAAGCAAAGATTACCCGATTTTACCGAAAACATGCCTGCGGGCGGCTGCATCCTTTTCAATCAACTCATCCAGTGAGTGGTAGCTGCCGCTGCCCAGCGCGTCCACCGCAGACGCCACCATATCATAAATGCTGTTATAGCCGATGCGATGCTGCAGAAACAGAGCCACAGCCGCCTCGTTGGCCGCCGAGAGTACCGCCGGAGCCATACCTCCTGCCGCAGCGCATTCCAGCGCCAGACGCAGGCAGGGCATTTTTTCCATGTCCGGCTCCTCAAAATGCATGGTGCCAAGCTTCACAAAGTCAAGACTCTCCGCTGCATTTTCCCCTCGCTCCGGCCAGCTGAGGGCATACTGGATGGGAATGCCCATGTCCGGCGTGCCAAGCTGGGCGATCACCGCGCCGTCGTTTAGTTCAATCATGGAGTGGATGGCGCTCTCCGGATGTACCAGCACCTTGATACGCTCGGGACTTACCCCAAAGAGATGCATGGCTTCGATAAACTCAAGACCCTTGTTCATCATGGTGGCGCTGTCCACACTGATCTTGGGGCCCATGGCCCAGTTGGGATGACGCACAGCCCGCTCCGGTGTCACATCCGCCGTTTGCTCTCGTGTCCAGCCCCGGAAGGGACCGCCGGAACCCGTCAGCAGAATGCGGCGCAGCTCGCTCTTATCGCGGCCGGTGAGACACTGAAAGATGGCGGAATGCTCGCTGTCCACTGGGATGATCTCCGCGCCGCATTTTGCCGCCTCCGCCATAACCAGTTCCCCGGCACAAACCAGCGTTTCCTTGTTGGCGAGGGCAATGCGGCGTTTGGCCCGAATGGCAGCCATGGTGGGCTTCAGACCCACGCTGCCGCTGACAGCGGTTACCACGCAGTCGCACTCATGCCAGAGAGCCACTTCTTCCAGAGCGGCGGCTCCGCCCACAACACGAATGTCCGTGTCGCTGAGACGGTGGCGCAGTTCCTCCGCTGCCTCTTCATCGCTGACGCCCACAAGGGCAACGTCCAGCGTGCGGGCCTGCTCTTCCAGAAGATTAATCCCCCGATTGGCTGCGATGGCCCGGACGGGGATGCCGAGACGGCCGGCCGCCGCAGCGGTCTGCCGTCCGATAGAACCGGTTGAACCCAGAACAGAAATTGCTTTTACCATAAAAAATGCCTCATACAATAATGGCCGGCAGCCAGAAGGTAAGGATCTCCAGCAGCGGTGCCGTAAAATACATACTATCAAAACGGTCCAGAACACCGCCGTGGCCGGGAAGAATGTCGCCATAGTCCTTAACACCGCAGTAACGCTTCACCGCAGAGAAGGAAAGGTCGCCCAGCTCACAGGCGATACCGCCAAGAAAACCATAAACGAGCATACGGCCAAAGCGGACATCCATGCCGCAGGCACTCAGAATCGCGCCGTAAATCACAGCGCCCAAAGCTGCGCAGACCAACCCGCCCACAGCACCCTCTACCGTCTTGTTGGGCGAAAGCCGGGGCACCAGCTTATGCTTACCCATCAGTTTCCCGCAGAAGAACGCACCGGAGTCGCAGGAATAGGCGATCATGAAGGGAAGGAACATATTGAAGCGGCCGCCATGTACACGAAGGCCGATTCGTATCAGCGAAGAGAGCATGATGGGCATAACCATACCCGCTACAAGTCCCGCCAGAATCAGCGGCAGATCCATGCGGTCGTCCTTACGCTCATAAGAGAAGATGTACTCCAGGAAAAGCATAAAGAAAAGGTAATAGCTCAGGGTGTATAGAGAGGCCCCCTCTCCCCTGACAGCCAGCCAGAACGGCATGGCAAAGGCAGACGCCATGGGCCAGAACACCGTACGGCGGTGGAGCTTCACCTTTGAGTTGACGCAGCGCATAAACTCCATGGTCGCCTGAGCGCAGAGAACGCCAAGCACAATGCCAAAGAGCCACAGCGGTGCCCAGATGCAAAGGATGATGGTCAGCGGCGCGCCCACCAATGCCGTAATCACTCGTTTTTTCAAGTCTTTACTCCCCCGAATCGTCTGTCTCTCTGCCGGAAGGCAGCAATAGCCTTATCAATATCCTCCCGGCCAAAATCCGGCCAGAGGGTATCCGTAAAGTAGAACTCCGTGTAGGCAAGCTGCCAGAGAAGGAAGTTCGATATACGATATTCACCGCCGGGTCGGATCATGATATCCGGATCCGGCATACCGGCCGTATCCAGATGGGCAGATATGGTTTCTTCGCTGATTTCTCCGCCCGCGGACACCAGTTCATTCATCGCTCTTACCAGCTCATCCCGACCGCCGTAGTTGAGACAGAGATTGGCCTGGCAGCAGCCGGGCAGGGTATCGGCGATGGCATCGGTACGGGCGATCAGCTCGCGGATTTTGGGGGAAAGCCCCGACTTATCACCCAGAATGCGCACACGGATCTGCTCCTTCTCCATCTTCTCGATGGACTCCAGCAGATAACTTTCCAGAAGCTTCATGATGGCGTCCACCTCCTCCGGCGGACGCTTCCAGTTTTCCGTGGAAAAGGCATAAACCGTCAGGTACTCCACACCCAGCTCCTTACAGTAGGAGGCGATGCGGCGGAAGGTTTCCGCGCCCTGACGGTGTCCGGCCTGACGGGGCAGGCCGCGCTTCTTTGCCCAGCGGCCGTTGCCGTCCATAATAATGGCAATGTGGCGGGGGAGCCCTTCAGCCGCCCCCGCCTTTTTCATTTCACTCATATCAGATCTCGAAGAGTTCTTTTTCCTTCTTCTCGGTGAGCTTATCGACTTCCTTGATATAGTCGTCGGTAAGCTTCTGCAGGTCCTTCTCAAGAATCTTCAGATCGTCCTCCGTGATCTCGGACTTCTTCTGTTCCTTTTTGAACTTGTCCATGGCATCGCGGCGGATGTTACGAACGGCTACCTTGGCATCCTCACCGTACTTGCGCACCTGCTTGGCCAGATCCTTACGGCGCTCCTCCGTGAGCTGAGGGAACACCAGACGGATGCTGCGGCCGTCGTTCTGGGGGTTGATACCCAGCTCAGAAGTCAGGATAGCCTTCTCGATCCCCTTCAGGGCGGAAGCATCCCAGGGCTGGATCATCAGGGTACGGGCGTCGGGAGAGGCGATGGACGCGATCTGGCGGATGGGGGTGGGCACACCATAGTAATCCACGCTGATCTGGTCCAGCACGGCGGCATTGGCGCGGCCGGCACGCACGGCGGCAAACTGGGTAGAGAGAACCTCCGTGGTTTTAATCATTCTTTCCTCAAAGATCTCAAGCTCAGCAGACATTGTAATTTCCTCCCTGTTTCTTATCGTACTATAGTGCCGACAGCCTCGCCGTGAAGGACGCGGAGGATGTTCTCCGGATCCTTCAGGGCAAAGACCATCACGGGTATACGGTTATCCATCGCCATACAGGTGGCCGTGGAGTCCATGACCGCCAGACGCTGGGCCAGGACTTCCTCATAGCTGAGAGAATCGTAGCGAACAGCCGCCGGATCCATGCGGGGATCGGCACTGTACACGCCGTCCACATTCTTGGCGAGAAGCACCACATCGGCCTGAATGAGGGCCGCACGAAGGACAGCACCGGTATCCGTGGAGAAGAAAGGACTGCCGGTGCCGGCGCCGAAGATGACCACATGGCCGCTCTTCAGATAATCGTCCGCCTTTTCCACACAGAAGACTTCACCCACGCTCTGGATGGCAAGGCCGGTCATAACCTTGGCGGGCACGCCGTTCTGCTCCAGCACATCCTGCAGAGCGATGCAGTTCATAACCGTGGCCATCATACCCATGTAGTCGGCCTTGGCCCGGTTCATCTTGCCTTCACCATTCTTGACGCCCCGCCAGAAGTTGCCGCCGCCAACCACGACGCCGACCTCCACGCCCTCGGCCACACAGCGGCCAATGACCTGGCATACCTCGTTCATGACAGTGAAATCCAGACCGGTCTTTTCATCGCCTGCCAGCGCCTCGCCGCTGACCTTCAGCAGCACGCGCTTATAAATGGGCTTTTCGCTTCGCATCCTCTTACTTCCTCCTGTATGTTCTTGCTGTTATTCTAATATATAGTGCCGAATTTTAAAAGACTTATTTTGTGAACAAATGATCTCGTCCCGGTTTCTGTTTTTAAAGATCGAGAATACCCATGATCACGATGCCGACGATCACAATTCCTATGCAAAGGTAGTGCTTTTTGGAAAGCTTCTCCTTCAGGAAGAGGCGGCTCCAAAGCACCGATGCCACGCAGTAGGAGGAAATGATGGGCGCCGCAAAGGCCACATGCTCTGTATCCGCGAGGGCATAGATGTAGAAGAACTGACCGATGGTCTCAAAAATGGCACCGGTATAACGGGGAGCTTCCTCGCTGGGAATAAGCTTTTCCTTCTTGATGCCAAAGGTATACACAGCGCAGATGACACCGCAGGCCAGGAACGTAAGCTCATAGGCCACGTTGGCGCTGTCCTCATTGAGAACCTCCAGCACGCGGCTGTCGGCAAAGGTTCCCAGAGCGTCCAGCAGGCAGTAGATGATGGGGATGAGGATGGCGATCCAACTCTTGGCGTAGTGGTAATTGGACTCGTCCTGACGGGCCTTGCGCAGTTCCTCGTCCTCCCGGGCCTCGGTGATGCCAAGACCGATAACACCCGCGCAGACCAGAGCTACGGCCACCAGGGCAACCGGCGGCAGGTCCTCGCCGATGCCAACGGTGGCAAAGGTCAGAATAGCCACAATAGCACCCGAACTGTTGCAGATGGGCGAAGAGATAGAAAGCTCAATATACCGCAGACCCAGATAGCCAATGGCCATGGACAGGATATAGAGCATGGAGACAGGCAGATAGGTCAGGATAACCGAGGCGTTGATCTCCACGCCGCCCACAAAGATCTCATATGCCGCATGAAGACCCATCACCACACCAACGGCGGTGACCATCTTCAGGTGGCTGTATTTATCCCGCTCGTTGCGGCAGCCGATTTTGGAAAAGAGGTCAGAACCGCTCCAGCAAATGAGCGTAATAATTGCAAACCAGAACCACATTATTTAGTTTTCACCTTTCTATTTATAGCGACGGCAAAGCTCCTCAACAGCTGTAATGAAGCTCTGCAATTCCCTGTTGGAGCGGCCCTTGCAGCGGCGGATAAGCGCCATAAGGTCCTCTCCGGCCTTCGTAAGTTTCCGGAAGAGATCCTGACCACCGCCAGCCTCCCGGCTCTTTACCGGGACAGGAACACCCTCAGGGCAATCGGTGAAACATTCTTCGCCAAGGTCGAAAACCGTGCCGCTGTAAGGGGCAAAGGCCTTGTAGCCATGCTCCGTCTCCAGATAGGCGGCAAAGTCGTCGGTGACGCTGTCTTCACCATGGTTCACAAAAACAAGTTTCGGCTTCGTTTCAAATCCGGCCAGCCACGCCACCAGACCGTCACGGTCAGCATGGCCGCTCTTGCCTGGCAGGAGCCCCACCTCGCAGCGAACGCTGATGTCCTCACCAAAGAGCTTTACCTTTTCCGCGCCCTCATAGAGTTTGCGGCCAAGAGTGCCCTCCGCCTGATAACCAACAAAGAGGACGGTGCTTTCTTCCCGCCAGATGTTGTGCTTGAGATGGTGGCGGATGCGTCCGGCCTCACACATGCCGCTGGCAGAGAGAATAACCTTGGGGGTCTTGTCAAGATTCAGCGCCTTGGAGTCATCGCTGGAAAGAGTCATGCGCAGACCGTCAAACCACAGCGGGTTGATGCCCGCATCCACCAGTGCTCTCGTCTCCTCGTCCAGACAATCGTTGCCGCACTGCTGGTAAATGGCCGTGGCCTCGTTGGCCATGGGACTGTCTACATAGACAGGGAAGCCGTCGTGGCCGGTAACCATGCCCTTTTCCTTGATCTCGCGGATGAAATAGAGCATTTCCTGAGTGCGGCCCACAGCAAAGGAAGGAATGATAACATTACCGCCCCGATCCAGCGTTTTCTGGATATACTCTGCCAGAGTTTCTACCGGCGGGTGGCTGCGGTCATGGAGACGGTCCCCGTAGGTGGACTCCACCACCACATAGTCCGCCTCTGCCACAGTCTGCGGAACATTGCGGATGATGGGCTGGTTGATGTTGCCCACGTCACCGGAGAACACCACCTTGCGCTTTGTATCCCCCTCGCTCATCCAAACCTCGATGCAGGCAGAACCCAGCAGGTGGCACACATCGCTGAAGCGGACGGCAAAGTTATCGCTGATCTGCAGCGTATCGCCGTAGCGCACGGGACGCAGATGCTGAATGGCCAGTTCCGCGTGTTCCATGCTGTAAAGCGGTTCTTCTTCCGCCCGGCCGGCCCGCTTGTTCTTCCGGTTCTTCCACTCTGCCTCAGACTCCTGAATATGGGCGCAGTCACGCAGCATGATGCGGCAGAGATTGCAGGTTTCCTCCGTGGCATAGATCAGTCCGTCAAAACCTTCCTTGTAGAGGAGCGGTAATTTACCGGAATGGTCCACATGGGCATGAGTCAGCAGGACGAAGTCAATTTCACCGGAAGCAACGGGCAGTTCCTGATTGACAAAGATGTCCTGTCCCTGCTCCATGCCGCAGTCCACCAAACCAAGATGCCCTCCGGCCTCCAGCAGGGTACAGCTTCCTGTCACTTCATGGGCTGCACCTAAAAATGTCAATTTCATACCGTTCCCCTTTCTTTTGTCAATTCAAGTAATTATACACCACAATATCTTGTTATGCAACCAAAATTCTCCTGCAAAGAGCCAACAATGCACAAAGGACTACGCCGCAGGCGGTGGGGATCGCCGCAGCAAGAAGCGTACAGCCCAGACTGCCGCTCTCTTTATGTATGGTGCGGAGCGTAGTGGCACAGGGCCAGTGGCAGAGCGTGAAGATCAGAACAGCCGCCGCCGTAAAGACATCCCAACCCTGCGCGCGCAGGAGGATTTCCAGCTGCGAAAGAGAGGAGCTGTCCTGCAGATGCTGCGCTCCGGTATAGATAAGCAGCATGGAAGGAAGCGCGATCTCATTGGCCGGCAGTGCCAGAATGAAACCAAGCAGTATGGCTCCGTCCATGCACAGCAGCCGACCGGGGCCATCCAGCGCAGAGCGGGCCCACTGCAGCAGGGCGGTTCCCCACAGCTCCGTGTTGGCAAGCAGCCAGATCAAAAGCCCCGCCGGTGCTGCCACCGCAACCGCCCGCACCAACATGGGCAGCGTTCTCTCCATCAACGATCGCAGCAGCACCGCCTTCCACTGCGGCTTCCGATAGGGCGGCAGTTCCAGTGCGAACGAAGAGAGTCTGCCGCGAAACAGCGTCGCAGACAGAAGGCGGGATGCCAGAAAGGTCAGAAGCACTCCCAGCACGATCAACAGCGCCAGCAGTACCGCAGGAAGTAATCCGCCCCTCCCCGCAAAAAAGATGCTCATAACGGTAATCAGAAGCGGAAAACGGCCGTTGCAGGGCATAAAAGCATTGGTAAGCTGAGAAAGGAGCCGCTCTCGCGGTGAATCGATGATACGACTTCCGGTTACACCGACCGCGTTGCAGCCCAGCCCCATCATCATGCACAGCCCCTGTTTGCCGCAGGCTCCGCAGCGCTGAAATGCCCCGTCCAGATAAAAGGCTGCACGCGGCAGATACCCCAGATCCTCCAATACGGTAAAAAGCGGAAAAAACACCGCCATGGGCGGCAGCATCACCGCAGCCACCCAGGCCGTAGTCCGCCATACACCATCGAAAAGCACACTCAGCAGCGTTGCTCCGACGCCCGCCCCCTGCAAAATGCGGCGCAGCCACTCACCCAGTGCAAAAAGCATCCGGCACAGCCAGTCGGACGGCACATTGGCCGCCGCCATGGTAAGCCACAAAACCAGCGACAGGAGCCCCAGCATACTCAAAAATCCCCACACAGGATGCGTCAGGAGGCGGTCTATTTTCAGTCCCCGGGGCAGCGCGGCGGAACCGGATACGCAGGCACTGCAAAGTTCCTCCGCCCATCTGTCCAGATATCCGGCACAATAATCCTCCAAGGCTTCAGGCGTATAGTCTGTCTCCGCAAGATCGCTGCGGGCCGTCTCAATCAGCCGCTCCAGCTCCGCATCTTTCGCAGCATCCAGACAAAGACTCCGGGATAGGGCTGAAACAAGCCCCGTATCTCCTGCTGTAAGAGCCCGTGCCAGCCACATGGCAGGAAGCGGCTGCTGTTCGAGATAAGCGGCCAAGGGTGTCAGGACCCGCTTTACCTCTTCCGGAAGCGGCACATCTGCACACGCTGCAGGTTCTGCGCCCAACGCCTCATACAGTTCCTGGACACCATCACCCGACGTCGCGTTTATGGGCAGTACCGGAATGCCCAGCATAGCCGAGAGCCGTTGACTGTCCACATGTATTCCGTTTCGCTCCGCCTCGTCCATCAGATTTACGCAAAGCAGCGCGTTCCCGCGGAGTTCAAGCACCTGCAGCACCAGCAGCAGGCTGCGGCGCAAATTCGTTGCATCGGCCACCAGCAGCAGTTTATCGGCCTGGGAAAATAAAACGAAGTCCCGGGTCAACTCCTCCTCAGCGCTTCGGGCGGCCAGCGAGTAGCTGCCGGGCGTATCCACCAAAAGCATATCCTTCCAAAGCCCCGAAGCGCTGCCTACCGTTTTACCCGGCCAGTTGCCCGTGTGCTGACTGAGTCCTGTAAGCCGGTTGAAGAGCGTGCTTTTCCCCACATTCGGATTCCCGCAGAGTCCCACAAGCAAAACCCATCCCCCCCTGTTTACAGCGTATGCATCACAGCGGTTACAGGTGCTATTTACAAAGTCGGCCGTTTAAGATATAATTTTACCGCAAAAAACAAATCTGGTGAAAAGCAATGTTAAAACGAATTATTTTTATACTTCTTGCCGCTCTCCTTCTGACGCTCCCCTGCGCCGCTGCCGAAGCAGCGGAGGCAGCGGTTCTGGACGAGAACGAACTGGACGCGCTGTTGGCTCCTTTGGTGGAAAAGCATTCCCTGAACGACAGCAATTTTGGTCTGGCTTTCCTCTATACCGGTACAAACGAGAGCTACTTTGTTAACGGAGACAGCTATTTCTACGCAGCCAGTCTCTTTAAAGTCCCCCTGTGCATGGTGATAGCGGAAAAAGTCTCTTCCGGAGAGCTGACCCAGGACTCCATTTTCTCCGACGTCCCCGTCCGTATTATTGAGGAGCGCTGCCTCATAGCTTCCAACAATGGCTTTGCCGCCAACATATACGATGCGTTGGGCGATGAGGCCGACGAGCTGATGGTCAGCTACAGCGGGATTGACTATGCCAGCATTCCGGAAACCGGCTATAAACACAACTACTCGCCGCGCTTGATGCTCAACACACTGCAAACGCTCTATGAAGATCCGGAACGTTTCCCAAACATCCTTGAGTGCATGCTGCAGGCACAGCCCGGAAACTATTTCCGCAAGTCGCTGGAGGGTCGCTACGATGTGGCGCAAAAGTACGGCCAGTACAGCGGTTCACTTAACAACGCCGGCATCATCTACACCCCCACCCCTGTCATTCTGGTGGTGATGACCAATCACCTGAACAGCGGCATGAACCTGATTGCAGACTTGGCGGAGCTCTTTGCCGAATACTCTCTTACACTGGATGAGCGCATCCGGGTCAGAGAGGAGGAACGGCTGGCCGCCGAGGAGGCAGAGCGGCAGCGGATGGCGGCCGAAGAGGCCGAACGCGAGCGCATCGCAGCCGAAGAGGCTGCTGCCAAAGCAGAAAAGGAACGACAGGCTGCGGAGGAAGCCGCCCGGGTCGAGGCGGCCCGTTTGGATGAGGAGGCCCGCCTGGCTGCATTGAAACAGCGCACGCAAACGGCCGTCATTTTGGGAGGCACCCTCATTCTGCTGCTCTCCCTCCTGCTGGTTTATGTTATAAAGAAGCGCTGAAAAATCGCCGGAGCTGCGCTCCGGCGATTTTTATCGCTCAATCTTCTTTTTATGAAACAACGGCAGGACGTGGGGTGCCGCCGCACCTCCAATAATGAGGATGGCACCAAGCCACTGCAGGACACTCAGTCGGTCGCCAAGGAAAATCGCCGCAAAAAACAGCGCGCTGGCGGGGTCCACATAGCTGCAAAGCGCCACCGTCTGGGCCGGAAGAAACTGCATGGAGCTGAAATAAATGAGCAGGGCAATGCCGGAATGGACAATCCCCAGAGCCAGCATGAATACCACGTCCTTCCAGCCGTAAGCCGGCGGGCCAAAGCCCTGACTCAACAGCACATACGGCACCATAACGATGGCCGCGCCCACCAGCTGGACAATGGTGATTTCCAGACCGGAAAGTCCATGGACACTCTTGTTGGAGAGAGTAACCATGCAATAGAGAAGGGCTGCCAGCAAACCGCAGGCAACGCCTCTCAGCGGATCACTGCCGCCGGCCGTAACACCGTTTACGATCACCATACCGATCACCGCTGCGGCGATGGAGACAATCTTGATCGGCGTCATCTTCTCCCTGAACAGGAAGATAGACGCTATGCACACCAGCACCGGCTCCGTATAATAGCAGAGCGTGGCAATGCTCACATCCACATAGCGGTACGCGTCAAACAGAAAGACCCAGTTGAATCCCATAATCACACCGGTGACAAGGAGCTGAATCCCATAGCGACGTATGCCGGCCACATCCGGCTTCTTTCCCCGGATGAAAAAGACCAGCAGCAGAAACGCCAGTCCCAGTACGACGCGGCAGAGAACAATCTGCTCACTGGAATAGGAGACCTGATTTACAAATACCGGCAGACTCCCCCAAATGAGCATGGACGAGATGAGCATAATGTAAGCTTTCAGCACGGTGACATCTCTCCTCTCTGATGGTTTCGGTCAATCGTAGCACCGCGACCGGTCTTCGTCAATAGACCGGTGCTAATTTTCCCCGGCGGCTCATATAGATGGACTACGTGAGTATGGGGAGTGGTGTTTGTGCGCACTAGCATCGAAGACAGGGCCTGTGAGCTGGCAAACTATATCATTGAAAACAATACCACCGTCCGGGCTGCCGCCAAGCGTTTCGGTATTTCCAAAAGCACGGTACATAAAGATGTTACGGAGCGGCTTGAACACATTGACCGCACGCTTTGGCATAAGGTACGAAAGGTGCTGGAACTCAACAAGGCCGAACGGCATATCCGGGGCGGCAACGCCACCAGGCGGAAATATAAGGGAGAATAGGGGGTGCAAAAGCACCTCCTGTTTGCTATAATGAGCCTATGTATTACTACAATTCTTATAACGAAGCCATGCAGCGGCTTTTTGGTGAAAAAGTTTATAAGCTCTCCCTTTCATCCGGCTGCTCCTGTCCCAACCGAGACGGTACACTGGGGACAAGGGGCTGCTCCTTCTGCGCGGAAGGCAGCGGTGACTTTGCCGAGACAGGAGATGTTCATGCCCAGATCGAGTCCGCCAAGGCTCGCATGGCTGGGAAATTCAAAGGCAGTCGCTATATTGCCTACTTCCAGAGCTATACCAACACCTACGGCGACGTGTCACGGCTTCGCTCGCTTTACCGGCCTCTTCTTGAGCGGGATGACATTGCAGGCCTCTCCATTGCCACGCGTCCGGACTGTCTGGGACAGGATATTATGGAACTGCTGGCAGAATTGGCAGCGGTAAAGCCACTCTGGGTAGAGCTGGGACTGCAGACCATACACGCCGAAACGGCCAAGTCCATCCGTCGGGGCTACGAGCTGCCTGTCTTTGACGAGGCCGTGGCAAAACTACGGTCCATCGGCGCAAGGGTGGTCGTCCATGTGATTCTGGGACTCCCCGGCGAAAGCCGCGAAAGGATGCTGGACACCGTGCGCTATGTGGGCCGCTGCGGCGCCGAGGGCATCAAGCTGCAGCTCCTGCACGTGCTGGACGGAACCGATCTTGCCGCCGACTACGCTGCCGGGAAATTCAAAGTCATGGAGCTCGACGAGTACGCACAGCTCCTCTCCGACTGCCTGAAGCTTCTGCCTCCGGACATGGTAATCCACCGACTGACCGGTGACGGGGCCAAGAAACGGCTTATCGCACCTGCATGGAGCGGAGACAAAAAGAGAGTCCTGAACCGCATCCGCTCCGTTCTGGAAAGAGAAAACACAGTTCAGGGCTCCGGTATTTAATTTACATAATGTTGTTTACATAATTATCCTTCCATAAGATGCAGAGACCGTATCTCGCTGTTCTCTATGCGGCGCTGCACCTCCATGGCGTGGGGCTCCAAAAAGTCCCAGCTGCCATCGCTGAGTCCTTCGCTGCGCAGACGGGCTATAAAATACCCGGCCGTATCCTCAATCAAGCCTCCTTCACCGGAAAGAATGGCCACAAGCTTTTCCTCCAGGCCTTCTCCCTCCGGCAGCTCACGCAGCGCCCGGAAACACCACTTATAGTAGGGCATGTGTCTCCGGTTCAGCAAAAAGAACAGTTCCGCGGCACTGCGGACAAATTCACCGGCAGCCAGCATGGCCGCGCCCCGTTCTCCTCTTTTCATGCACCGGTTAAAGTTATACTGTCCGCTTTGGGCCATCATCGCCGCTCTTGCGGCGATTTTCTTTTTTCGGACATCCTCCGGCATGCCATAGAGAATCTCCTCGCGGATACGACTGAATTCACCATATGGATCGACGAAAACTTCACCGTTTACAGCCTGTGCCAGAGCCCAGGACGGAAGCGAAAGCCACTGACGCCAATCCCGCGGCGCGCCCTCCGTGCCCGTAAAGGGCCGGTAAAAGCCTGCAATGGTCTTTACGCCGTGTTTCCCATCCCCCATACGGCTGCGGTGTTCCGTGGGCAGACCCATAAACTCCCGGGGCAGCCGGTCATAGAGGGTTGACAGTTCAAATCCAATGGCCTCCGCATCTTCTTCGGCAAGGAAAAGCTGAAAGCCCGCATAAAGATCGTGGTCGGCGCTCAGTTCGTCCTCAAAGCCGAAGCACTCCGACCCGGAACCCGCAAGCCCCACCGCAATTTTGTTTACATAATTTGGAAACCTGCGGGCAATTATTTCTTTGGCTTCCTGTTCATAGAAGCAGCGACAAATATCAATCACTCTCATGAATGATTTCCGCCCTTTCTCTCAGTTCCTGCGCGGTTTCTGCCATCCCCGCTTCCTCGAAGGCCGCGGCACACTTGCGGCAGGTGAAAGCGTAGTACTCGTCCCACACGAGAGTTGGCTCATCCAGGGCCGCCAGTGCCGCCTCCCATTCATCCCGACTTCCGAGGAGCTGTGCCAGATTAACATGCGTCACAGCCACGTCGACGCCGCCACCCAGCTGCTGTATCCGCAGGGCGCTGCGGTAGTGCCTCTCGGCGCTGTCCCGCTCCCCTCTCGCCTCGTATGCTGCCGCCATGTTGTTCAGCAAGGCCGCCCAGCGCTGATCCTCCGGCGGCAGAGCTCTGCCGTAACAGCGAAAGGCTTCCTGAAAATTGCCCAGAGCCCGCTGATGCTCGCCAAAGGCGGAGAGGGCGGTTGCGGCATTGACAAGGATTGTCCCGGCGGTAAGACTGCCTTCCAGACCAAGTTCCCGCAGGAGATGAAGTCCGGCCTCAATGGCCTCCATGCCTTCTTCCCTGCACCCGGCCTGACGGCAATATCCCATCAGCTCACTGCAGAGGCTCAGTTCGCTGTGTCGGTCACCGTGTTCGCGGGCGGCACAGAGGGCATCGTAGAGAACCGCACCCGCGTCCTTCTTCTCCCCTCTGGCCATAAGCGCATCGTAACGGGCGAGATATGTCCCAAGGTCAATTCTCTTTCCGGCCCTTTGAGGTACCTTTCGCCAGGCGCTCACATCGAAAGGACAGGCATTTTCCATGTAGTCACGTTCATCCATCGTATCTCGCCTCCTTAGCGATATTATATCAGAAGCTTGTGCCCACAGCAAGTGAACTCATATTGACAAAAATGAGAGCGGATACTATGATGCAGACAATACCGGCAAAATTGGAAAAGGTGGGTATCGTCATGGTCATACGGATTGTTGTTCCTCTTGCGCTGATGCTCCTCGTGCTGTTTGTGAAAAAGCTACCTTATATTGGCGGTAAAACTTGGGCTGCCCTTGGTCTGGCCGGTTTTTCGGCACTGCTGTTGGGTGGCCTTTACTCCCCGCTTGAGTGGTTAAAAGCGTGGTTCAGCGGTCTGGATCGTATTGCCTGGATCATCGGTCTGGCGGTTTTTGGCAGCATATATGCCCAGACGCAAAATGAGGTTGGGGCCATCGGCACCGTGCTGAATCTTCTGCGAGCCAAATTTGGCAGAAGCCCCAAGGGCCTGATCGTAGTCATACTGATTACGCTGTCTATCGCCGGTTCTCTTTTGGGCGATACTTATGCTGCCGCAACCGTGGTAGGCGTCCTCACCATCGGTGCCATGGCCGATCTCGGTCTTTCCGGCGAGCTGATTACCGGCATCATCTCCATTGGTGCGGCCCTCGGTTCCATTATGCCGCCCATCACCCAGTCTGTTTTTATGTCTGCGTCCATGCTGGGCATTGACCCCAGTTGGGCCACGCAGCCGGCTTATATCACCGTTGGTACCGGCATCGTTGTCATCTGCTTTGTGGTAACGAAGTTTTTTATCAAAAAAGACATGCGCATGCCCGAGGAGCTGCTGATGGATAAAAAGGCTTCGCAGATCTTCCGTGAGGAATGGCGCAACCTTATTCCCCTCTTTGTGCTGATCTTCTGCGTCATCTGCTGTGCTGTCCCCGGCGGCAAGCTCGACTTCGTTACCGGTTCCCTGAACCTTATCAACATTGGTGACAACTCACTATATAACGTGTTGTCCGGCATCCCCATCGTAAAGATGCTCACCAATAAAATCCTCCTCTGCATTATCATCGCCACCGTCGTGGCCGGCTGCACAAAAGCCATGCGGGGCAAGGCTCTCAGCTGCGTGATCGGCGGTATAAAGAGCATCAAAAGCTCGCTGATGACTCAGTTGAGCCTCGCGTTCATGCTTGGCAGCTTCTACAACGGCGGTGTCATTGATGCCATTCAGCAACTTACGGAAGGTTTGAATGCCAACGCTCTCATCATCGGCGGTGGTCTGGCCCTGTTGATCATAGGTATGCTCACCGGTACCCAGTCTGCTCCCCAGTCCGCCATTTTCTCCTTCCTTGGCCCCACGCTGGTGGGCATGGGCTTCCACCCTGTGAATGTGGCCATCTTCGGCTCTCATGTGGCCTCTGCCGGTCAGGCAGCACTTCCGGCAAACCTCCTCGTGGTCGTGGTAGCCAGCATGGTCAGCAGTCAGATCGGAAAGGACGTAAAGCCTATGAAGGCCATGCTTTACTCCTGCATCTGCGGCGCATGGCTGGCTGTTACCGGTTTCCTCATGATCTATCTCCCCGCCTGGCCCATCGGCAGCTGAAAAATAAAGAAAAACGGCACTGCCTAAGCAGCGCCGTTTTTAACGTTGGTATCAGTACTCAGCCGGGACTTCCACCTCGAGATCGGAGATGGGGAAGGACGCGCAGGGATGGATGTAGCCGTACTGGATGTCAGCATAGCGACGGCCATCGGTCTTTTCGGGGATAAAGACGTTACCCTTCAGGAGACGGGAACGGCACCAGCCGCACTCGCCGCTGCGGCAGCGGGACGGAGCCTTGATACCGGCCCGCTCAAAGGCCACCAGCAGAGGTTCGCCCGCCATGGCGGGAATCTCATAGGTCTGGCCGCACTGTTTAAGGGTAACGGTGAAGGTCTTGTCCTTAGCCTCCTGGGGATAGCCAGGCAGTTCCCAGGGCTTTTTGATGGCGCCGAAAATCTCATGACGGACGTGCTTTTCATCGTAGCCAAGCTTGGCAAGCTCGCCGTCCACAAAGTTGTACATAGCCTGAGGGCCGCACATGAAGACGGAAACTTCGTCCTCACCGGCATACTTCTTGATGAGTTCGGCGGTAATGAAGCCATGCTCAAAGCCCTCCTTCTCCTCATCGGAGAGGACATGGACCACATGAACCTTGTCGCAGACCGCACATACCTCGTCCAGTTCCTTGCGGTAGACGATGCCATCCTCGGTGCGGGAGCCGAAGATGATGGTCAGATCAAAGTCCTCGTGGCCGTCACGGATAGCATAGGCCATGGCCATAAAGGGCGTAATGCCCGCGCCACCGCCCAGAGCGATGACTTTCTTTGCGTCACGGATAGGCTCGTAGTAGAGATGGCCCTCAGGAGAGGTGATGGAGATTTTCTCCCCCACCTTCCAGTTTTCATGGATGTAGGGAGCCACAAAGCCGCCGTCGTTCTGCTTGATGGTGATGTGGTAAATGCCGTCATAGGCCCACTCGGGAGAGCTGCAGAGGGAGTAGGCACGGGAGGTCTTGGCCGCACCGATCTCCAGCGCAAGGCTGATATACTGACCGGCGCGGAAGGGAGCCAGCGCAGCACCGTTGGTGGACTTCAGCACATAGGTCTTGGCATCGGGGCCGTTGGGGATGATGTCCGCAACCTCCACTTCCTGACGGACGGGGTGGTACAGAGCGGCCTTGGCATTGGAAGCGTAGGCCTTGGGCAGGGGGTTGGCAGGAGCTTTTGCGATAGCAGCTTCTCTGACATCGGGCATCTTCTTGAACTTGAGCATGTCAAGAACGCCGATCAGACCAATTTTGATTTTCAGTGCCATATTAGTTCTCCTCCTTTGCCATTTCGCCAAGGATCATCTTGCCCATCATATCGCCGGTGATGAGCGCCTCACTGTAGCCGTCGCCACGGGGGCCGGACGCACCGGTGAACTTGAGACCCTTGATCTTATAGTCGCGGTCCAGAGACATCATACGGGCCATGCAGTTATCCCACTCGCTGGCCTCATAGCCGTACACGCCGCCCTCGGGGCAGGATGCGTAGCGGCAGAAGGTCCACGGGGTGGCCACGGCAATCTCCTCAATGTAGGGGATGATGCTGGTGCCGGTGGCACGCTCGTAGAGTTCCAGAATTTCCCGGGCCTTCTCGTTCTTGAACTTCACATAGTCCTTGATCTCCACATCGCCCCAGACATCCTTGGAGTAAGCCATGGTAAAGCTCATCTGGCAAGTGCCCTTGGGACCAATGTCGGGATTAACCACGTTGTAGCAGAGCGCGGCGGTGGAGCGGATCTTCTCCATGCGGCCCACGCGCTTATACTCGTCAGCGGTGTCGAGGCCCGGAGAGATGAAGATGTTATAGTCCTTGATGCCCAGTTCCTCGCAGCTCTTGTTGAGGCCGATATAGACCACGAACATACGGGCAGAGAACTTGCGGGCGTTGGCCAGCTTCAGTTCGCGCTCGGGAATGACCTCGGGCGGGATGCAGTTAGCAAAGGCAATGTTTGGGTTGCCGTTCCAAACCACGTGCTTGGCGTACACGGTGCCCTGGGTGGTACGGACGCCGCAGGCCCGGTCACCCTCAAAGAGGATCTCCTCGGCCCGGACATTGAACCAGCTCTCGCCGCCGAACTGATGGAAGCGCTCCAGGAGACCCACCGTCATCTCGTGGCTGGTGTGGCGGGGAATGAACGCGCCGCCCTCGATAAGACTGCCCACCATCATGAGATAGAAGATGGAGGAAAGGCGGTACATATCCACGGCCATGTAGCTCCAGTAGGTGCCCATGATCTTCTTGGCATCCGGGGTAAACTTCAGCGCATCCAGCACATCGTTTGGTGCATAGGCACCGGCCTTCAGGAAGTTGGGATACTCGCTGCGCAGGACATTGGAATCGGGATGGCCGTTGGCGCTGCTGATGTAGGCAAGGGCCTTTTCACACTCGTCAAAGAGCTCGTAGAAATCGGCCATGGCCTTGCGGTTGCCGGGGGCATACTCCTCCAGCTTGTCGGCAAAGGCCTGACGGCCCTTGGGCATGGTAAAGTCACGGATGATGGTACCGTCATCCTTCACGTGGATGGCACGGAAAAGATCGGGGATGGGCAGCCACTCGATGGGCACACCGTAGTCCTCGTTGACCAGCTTGTAGATATCGCCGCGCTTTTCGGGTTCGCCAATGGCCGCCAGCTCATGGAGCGCCGTCTCAAACTCGAAACGGCCGCGGATGAAGCTGCTGGCCACACCGCCGGGGAGGTTATGCTGCTCGATCAGGAGTACCTTTTTTCCGGCCTTGGCAAGCCGGCAGGCGGACGACAGGCCACCATTGCCTGCACCCACCACTACGACATCGTATTTCTGCATGTACGTTCCCCCTTCTGATAATAAAATTTAGCTGATATGCTATATTAATTTTATGCTCATGAAATGCGCAAGTCAACAAAAATATAAGAAAAATCCATAATTTGTCGAATAAACAGCAAAGATACCCCGTTACCAGCGTGTAACGGGGTATCTTTATACATCAATTGTTATTCTTACTGCTCCCAGTTGTGCCAGACGTTCTGGACATTCACCGCCTGAAAGGCGGTGTGGGACGCAAGAACAGGGGCTTTCCTTCGCGTGCCATACGTTTATTCTTTTGTTGCGCGATTTAGCTTTTATAACTCTGTTATCTTAAACTGAGGCAATCCAAATTTCTTACCGAATACACCGACTGCTCTACAAATATGCACATCGCCAAACTTGTCTGTATAACGCACATTGAATACAAACTGATGTTCAGGGCTTGTAACGGACGGGTTCTCCCATTGAATTTCCCATCTTCTTTCGTTTGTCAAGTAGTCCAATGTCATTTTTTCATCATTCTTCCAAACGCTTTCGCCAAGTTCATTTATAATTTCAAAGCCTGATAAGATTATATTTTCAGCAATGTTTTCAGATGTGTTTTTAATCTCCATCTTTAATCGGCTTGTGCCACCATACGAAAGCGTTGATATAGCAGCTAAATGAGGCGCATTTTTAATCCGCTCCATTCGTTCCAAAAGCTTCGTATGTTTATCGTTTGCTTGTTGAATTACATGGTTCTGCCACAACGCTAAACCGCTGAATATGACTGTACCAATGAACCCTAATGCACTACCGTAGTATGAGAGCGCATCACTTGCCTCCCAGTCGACAGCAAGGAATTTACAGTTTGCAGGTTTTGTAAAAAGCCAGTTTATTATCAATGGAACTATGAGAATTGCAAACAATAGAATCAAGACTACCAATAACACAACCCAAAAATGTTTTTTAGTATATCTCCATAAATCATTCATGATTCTTCACCTATGCTCATTCTCCCTCCATCATGCCGACGAGCTTATAGAAGCTCGTTCTTTTTGTATCTGTCAGCTCCATAGCAGTCTTGGCTGTGATCTCCCCTGCTTTCCAAGAGGCATAGACAACCTCCCAATTTGCGGGAAAAGTGATTGCGGGGCGGCCTAACTTCTTGCCTTTCTGTTTTGCCGCTTCGATGCCCTCGGCCTGACGCTTGCGAATGGATTCCCGCTCCTGTTCTGCGATAGTGCCCAACACTTCTATCAGAATGTTGTTCACCATATCAAAAACCCACTCCTGTCCCTCCGGCAGCTCCATCATAGTTGTAGGGAGGTCAATTACCTTGACGCGGATTCCATTCTCTTTGAAGAAACGAAGCTCATTGTGTATGTCAGTTTTGTTGCGGCTGAGCCGGTCAAGGGATTTCACAACGAGCGTATCGCCACGGCGCAGAATGGTGTTTTTAAGAGCCTGATACCCTACCCTGTCCAAATCCTTGCCGCTTTCTTTGTCGGTGATGATCTCCCGCTCCTGCGCTCCAAGAGCCTTGAAAGCTGCAATCTGACGGTCAAGGTTTTGCTCCTTGCTCGATACTCTGGCATAGTAATATGTGCGGCTGTCCACAATACGCGCCCCTCTCTTTTCTAACTGTTCGTATTCTATCACAACTGTTCGTAAATGTCAATACATTTGCGAACATATCTGTAAAATAAAATAAATATTTTGCGAACGGATAAAACAGGGCTGTTTTAATCGTTTGTAAAGGTATACTCTAACGAACACATAAAGAAATGGAGCGGGATTGCTCCCGCTCCACGGATATGTAAGAATTACAGACCAAGTAGTTGCTTTTTCTTTGCGTCAAATTCTTCTTGGGTGATAATACCCATGTCAAGCAGTTCCTTAAACTTTTTCAGTTCATCGGCTGCAGAAGTCTGCTGGATTACTGTGCCTTGGGGTGCTTTGTTGCGTTCAATATCTTCATCTGTGGCATCCACAAGATTACGAGAACCGCATTTCGGACACTTGCTGTAATCAACCATTCTTGCAAACTGGTCATTAGCACTTTGCGTGCTAATGGAACTTGCTGCATAGTATCCGCCTAATGCACCTGCTATACCGGCAATGCTTGAACCGGTTGCACTTTTGGCAAGCCGCCGATTTTCTTCAAGGTCTTCAAGGGTATAGCAGAAGATATGTCCGCAAATATTACACTTTTTCCGAAAACCATTCTTTTGTAAGTCGCCAAGCGCAGACAGCGAGTCGTGCGCAGCTTTGCTTGCAATAGTAATTTCGCCGTTCATAAAAGATTGGATATATTGCGCTGCTTCTTCGCCATACATTTTCTGGCTTTTGGGGTAAGCAAGAGTTTCAAATCCACCGTTTGCATAGAAAAGTTGGATTACACCATTATTGGAAAGCATTTTGGGTGGGGTGTGCTTCATTCTTGCAATAGAAGATAATTCGATTACTTTTCCGCCAGAAATAATCTTATCGTCCGTAAGTGTCCAAGGCGGCACTAATGTGGGATTAAATGTTATCTCCATAAAAAATATCTCTCACTGTCTTGATAGATTTTCGACCGCGATACGGATATTGCGGGGAACACCTTCCATTTTTACATACTTTGCAACGGTGGATGCACTGCGTTTGGGGTTCATTGCGCGCCCAACGGCTGCGTATGTTCCTAATACCCGGTAGAGTTGCTGCATTTCCACGATTTCTTCCGGGGTAACTCTCGGTGCGCCCATAGTATTACTTCTTGGAGGTGGGCTTCTTGCCGGTCACGACGCACTGGTCAGAGTTCTTGATGCACTCCTGCCAAATCTCGTCGATGTATCCGGTGAACGTCTTGGGATCTTTTTTGCCGTCGCTGTACTCGGCAATCAGCTTGTTTACCTCGTTCAGCTTCGCCTGATAGTTCCAAGGAACGGTAATGGTTTTCTTGTCGGTGTCCAGTATAACGCGCATTTCTGATTCCTCCAAAAATAAAAGATGTGCGACAGCTTTCACTATACGCACACCCAATTATATATATATATATATATTCAAGCCTTTTCGACAAAAAACTCTATAAATCTTTAGAAATCGCATGATTTCAAAGCGAAAATCCGCTGTTTCATCGTGTTTTTACGCGAATTTCAATGAAATCGAATCGTTTTCGCCTGTTTCTGCGTATTTTCACAGCAAAACACCTTGATCGCAGCGAAAACGGTGAAAATTTAAGGCGTTCAGACATAATCCGAGCCCCGCCTAATACGGATTCACTACCGCGCAATGCTTTTTCCCGTAATACACCGCCCCCTATTATACTTTCAACCTCTCCGCCAATCGGCCTTTTTTGAAAATTTCAAAAAAATATGATATAATATTTATAGAAAGTATGAAAAAGCCATATTTTCTTGCTTAAAAATATATTTAAGAAAGGAGCTATTATGAGATAGCTATCAATGTTTGAGCGTTATATTGACGCTATGGAAAAGACCGGAGATATTACGCTCCAATGGTATTACCAAAAGGAAATGCTGAAAGAGCAGCTTTTCAATGAGCAGGAATTGGACAGGCTTGCGGATGCACTCGCTCCACGTATTCTTTCCCGGATTTCCATTACTGTTGATGCCTCCGACATCATCAAGGAAATTGAAAAGCTTAACAAATCCATTGACGATCTGGGGAGGTAAGCAAATGCCGCAAATGACTTTCCCCAATCAGAGGATGATTCACGTTAACCGTGAACGCGCCTCGTCAGACTTCCTTGGTATCAAAAATGAAAACTGGCAAGCTGCCGCCCGTGATCTGGGCGCACACGCCTTTCTTCTTTACTTATACTGTGCAGCGAACAAGGATAACTACAACCTTGCTTTATCGCCCACAGCGGTCAGACAGGCCATAGGAATGGCACGATCTACATACCATGACCAATTCCATAAACTCGTGGACAGGGGCTATTTAGTCCCCTCCCACGGCAGCACATACGAGTTTTACGAAGTTCCCAAAGCCGTCACGCAGATACAAAACTCGATGACGGACGGCGGACAGGACTTTGAAACTTGTCCCACTCCCGAACAGGAAAAACCACAAGACGGCCTTAATGTATTGCCGGAGAATATAGAAATAAATAATAGCAATCCCCTAAATAATGGGGCTATAAATAGGGAGAAGCCAACAGAAAGGAAGTTTGTATTCTGATGCCAAGCAGATATGAAGCAAACGCCTACGGATGGTTAAAACGGAAAGGGCTTGCACCCAAATACGAGCACGCGGGGATTTACTGCATCAAGATAGACGATGATATAGTTTATATCGGTAAGAGCCACAATATGCTCATGCGCATTGCATAGCACTATGTAGGCGTTAAGACAGAGAGCAGCAAGAAATACCGCATTTTAGCGGAAGCGCAGCGCAAGGGGCATAGAATCCGTTTTGACGTACTCTATCGCGCCACGCAGACAGGATACACGGCAGTCGATCAGGAAATAGGAGAAACGGAGGGCGAGCTTATACGCGAGTATAAGCCTATCCTCAACACATAGATTCCAAAAGCAGAGGACTGGACAAAATACGATTTCAACGAAGTGGACGCACGAAAAATAATAAATGATTTACTGACAGGAGAAAACAATGATTACTGATAAAATGGTTATGGACAATATT
>SVLG01000060.1 GCA_015068055.1 Oscillospiraceae bacterium
TCCAGCACATGTTCGCCATGTTCGGCGCCACCGTTCTTGTTCCCACGCTCACGGGTCTGAGCATCTCAGCCACCCTGCTCTTTGCGGGTCTGGGTACGCTGCTCTTCCATCTGCTGGCCAGGGGAAAGGTTCCCGCCTTCCTCGGCTCTTCCTTTGTTTTTCTTGCCGGCTACTTTGCCATTGCCCCCAATGGTGAGCGCGAGCTGCTCCCCTATGCCTGCTTCGGCGTCATGGTTGCCGGTCTTATGTATCTGGTGCTGGCTGCCTTCTTCAAGGCTTTCGGCATGAAGAAGGTCATGCGGTTCTTCCCGCCCATCGTCACCGGCCCCATCATCATTGCCATCGGTCTGAGCCTGTCCGGTTCTGCCATCACCAACTGCGGCGCCAACTGGGGCATTGCTCTGGTGGCTATCGCCATCGTAATCGGCTTCAATATGTGGGGCAGGGGTATGGCCAAAATTATCCCCATTCTTCTCGGTGTCGTGGGCTCTTATCTGGTAGCCGCCGTTACCGGTAATGTGGACTTTACCGCCGTGAAGGAAGCTGCATGGATCGGTGCTCCTTTTGAGATGCAGGACACACTCTTTGGTCTTTTTTCCGGTGATGTGGACAAGAATCTGCTGCTGACTGCGGTCGTCACCATCGCTCCTCTGTCTCTGGCAACCATGACCGAGCATATTGGCGACATGTGCGCCATCTCCTCCACCTGTGAGCGGAATTACATGGAGGATCCCGGCTTCCATCGCACTCTCATGGGTGACGGTCTGGCTACCGCCCTGGCCGCCATCTTCGGCGCTCCCGCCAACACCACTTACGGTGAGAACACCGGCGTTCTGGCCCTGAGCCGTGTCTACGATCCTCTGGTAATCCGCATTGCCGCCGTCATCGCCATTATCTTCTCCTTCTGCCCCAAGTTCGCCGCTCTGATCGCCTCCATGCCCACCGCCACCATCGGCGGCGTGAGCCTTGTTCTGTACGGCATGATCTCTGCCGTGGGTGTGCGCAATGTCGTGGAGAATAAGGTAGACTTCACCAACACCCGCAACGTCATCATCGCCGCTCTCATTCTCGTACTGGCCATCGGTGTCAACTACACCGGCAACATCCAGATCCCCCTCGGCAAAGTCACCATTACCCTCACCGGTCTGGCTGTGGCCTCCATCGTCGGCATCGCCCTCAACGCCATTCTCCCCGGCAAGGACTACGAATTCGAGCAGGACCACGAGGGTTCCACCTCCGTGAACTTCAAGGTCTGATCTTTCATAATCCGGACGGCCCTGCGGGGCCGTCCTTTTTTGTTGAAATGCCGCGAAAGCTGTGCTAAACTGTCGGAGAAAAGGGGGGCTGAAAACATGGAAGAAATGGAAATACTCAGAGAGAAGTGTCTTCGCTGCCGTGAATGCCCCCTGTGTGAAAACCGGACAAACGTTGTCTTCGGCATGGGTGATCCCGGCGCTGAGCTGATGTTCATCGGCGAAGGCCCCGGAGCCAATGAGGACGCCATGGGTCTGCCCTTTGTGGGGCGGGCCGGGGCGTTGCTGGATGATATGCTGGAGATGATCGATATCCACCGCGATCAGGTCTACATTGCCAACATTGTCAAGTGCCGCCCGCCGGGGAACCGTGATCCTCTGGGCGAGGAGCAAACTGCCTGCCGCCACTGGCTGGAAAGCCAACGGCAGCTTATCAAGCCGCGGCTCATTGTCTGTCTGGGCCGCATCGCAGCCGCGGCCATCATCAAGCCCGATTTTAAAATCACCCGGGAACACGGCCAGTGGTTTGACATCCCCGGCGGCCGGGCCATGGCCATCTACCATCCGGCGGCTCTCCTGCGCGACGTAAACAAGCGCCCCGAAACCTTTGTGGATCTCCGCGCCCTTCGCGCAGAGGCAAAGCGGCTGGGGCTCAGACTATACAAGTAAGAAAAAGAAGGTACCCTATGCTTGAATTCTCTCCCCTGCAGCTCAGCGACCGCGAAAGCTATCTCCGCTGCTATCAAAGCGAAAACTGCCGCAGCTCCACCTACAGCTTCGGCACGGCCTACCTCTGGTCCCTGCAGTGCCGCCGCAATGTGGCGGTGTTGGGCGAACGGATCGTGGTAGAATATCTCTGCTGCTCCCAGAACCCCTTTTATGGCTGGCCCCTTGGCAGAGGCGACGTAAGGGAGGTCATTAACGCCCTCCGGGAACACGCGGAAGCCAACGAGCGCCGGTTTGTCCTCAAAGCCATCACCGCCGAGGAAAAAACTGCTCTGGAGGCAGCCTTCCCCGATTGCTTCGACTACAGCGCCGAGGAGGACAACTTTGACTACATCTACGACGCCCAGGCCCTTGCCACCCTGGCCGGCAAAAAACTCCACGGCAAACGAAACCACTGCAATCGTTTTGCCGCCACCTATGACTGGCGCTGCGAAAAGCTGACTCCCGCCCTCTTTGAAGACTGCCGCAGCATTCTCAACAGCTGGGCAGAGAGCAACGACGGCGGCAGCGAGGAGGAAAAGCTCGCCATCGACTGCGCCCTCGCCAACTGGGAGGCACTGGGCTTTTGCGGTGCCATTCTCTATGCCGATGGGCAGCCCGTGGCCTTCACCATGGGTGAATTTCTCGGCAGCGACACCGTGGATGTTCACTTTGAAAAGGCTGTGGAGGGCATACAGGGCGCCTACCCCATGATCTGCCGGGAGTTCGTCCGACAACTGCTGGAGGAAAACCCCAATCTTCGTTATGTAAATCGAGAGGAGGACATGGGCATCCCTGGTCTGCGCAAGGCCAAGGAGGACTGGTATCCCCTCTATAAGCTGGAAAAGTTTACTGCCGTATGGAAAAACTGAGACTGGCGGAACGCGGTGATATACCCGCACTGAGAGCGCTCTGGCAGCTGGTATTTGGCGATACAGACGAGTTTCTGGATGTCTTTTTTGAGCTGCTCTTCCCCGACTGCCGCACCGCCGTTATAGAGGAAGATGGCCGCATCGTCGCTGCCGCCTATGCCATCGCACTGGAAAACATCCGCTATATCTACGCCGTGGCCACCCACCCGGACTTTCGCGGCAAGGGCTACGGCGAGGCGGTGACCTGCGCCGCTGCGGGCGGCGAACCCGCCTGCCTCTATCCGGCATCCGAAGGACTTCGCGGCTGGTACGAGCGCCGCATGGGCGCTGTGAGCGTACCCATGGCCCCCTGCCGCACCGCAACACCTCTTACCGAAATCAGTGCAGAGGAATACCAAAGCGCCCGCGAAAGGCTGCTGAAGGACATTCCCCACGCGGTCTATACGCCTGCCTTCCTGCGCTTCTTTGCCCGCTTTGGCCGTTTTTACAAAACAGCCGAGGGCGTCTGTGCTGTAGACGGCGAGGGAAATATAAAAGAAGCCCTCCCCGGTATGGAGACGGCTCCTTTTCACATGGGGCTCAACGCTGCCCCTCTTATGTACTGGGGGCTGGTGCTGGACTAAAGTCCCCCCAGTCTCCCGCGGGTACAGGCTGTGCCCCTTCCAAAATTTCAGAGCGGCAATCGGGGCGGCTGATCAGCCGCCTCTTTTCTTCGCTGCTGAGGCGCTTGATGCGATACTCCAAACGCAGCGCCGCCCCCTTATCTGCCACCTCCCATAGAGCCCGCAGGGCCTCCATGGGGTGGCTTTTTGTATAGCGGGCGGCACGCGGAGAGCGCAGCATATGCTCCCGAAGCCTCTTTTCCCAATCCGCTGCTGTGCCGGTATAGAGACTGCCATCCCGGCAGGATATTATGTAAACATAATATGACATGTATTTCTCCCCTTTACGGTCATTATAGCCGCAACGTGGCGAAAATACAATGGACAGAAAAGAAAAAGAGAGGTATACTAAAGGGTAGAAAATACGAAAGGAAGCAGGAAGCATGAAACGTATCCGCATCTTTCTTGCCTGTCTTGTCTGCCGGGCAGCCCGCACGCTGCTGCATCTGAGCGGCCGGGGCGGCACCTCCCTGCCGGGGAAGCTGGCCCTGCGCGTCTGCCCGGACATACTGCCTGTGGTGGCCCGGGGCGTGCAGAGCATCCTCGTCACCGGCACCAACGGCAAGACTACCACGGTGAAGCTCCTTTGCCACGCGCTGGAAGCCCAGGGCGAAAAGCTCTTTACCAACCGCAGCGGGGCCAACCTCGCTGCCGGCATCACCGCGGAGTATATCCTCAACGCCAGTCTCTTTGGCCGCGCCCGCTGTGACTGGGCCGTCATCGAATGCGACGAGGCAGCGCTGAAGCGTGTCAGCGCCGCCATCGAACCCAAGATGATCCTGGTGACCAACCTGTTCCGGGACCAGCTGGACCGCTACGGTGATGTGAAACACACGCTGGCCGAGATTCGCGAGGGCGTAAAGCGCAGCGGCGGTGCTCTGCTCTGTCTCAACGCGGACTGCTCCCTCACCGCGTCTCTGGAGCGGGACACGGAAAACGCCGCGGTCTTCTTCGGCATGGATGTGCCCGGCGGGGAAAAGCCCAACCTTCACGACGCCCCCCGCTGTCTTTACTGCGGCGCGGCCTACGATTACGATTACCACACCTTTGCCCATTTGGGTGCCTTCCGCTGCCCCCGCTGCGGCTACAGCCGTCCCATCCCCGATCTCAGCATAACAGAATGGGAGGCCGTTGGAACAGAAAAGAGCCGGGCCCTTTTTGAGTGTGACACCGGCAGCTACGCCGTCACCCTTCCCCTACCCTCCGTTTACAACGTGTGCAACGCCGCTGCCGTGATTTGCGCGGTCAATGCCCTGGGCTTTGACGTGAGCAAGGCGGTTTCCGCGCTGGAAAGCGCCGAGGCAGGCTTCGGCCGCATGGAGACCATGACCGTAAACGGCACCGATGTGCGCATGATCCTCGTGAAGAACGGCGCCGGCTGTGACCGGGCGCTGGCCTACCTTCACTCCGTCCCCGCCCCCTACACCGCCGTTTTCTGTCTCAACGACAAGATCGCCGACGGTACAGACATCAGCTGGCTCTGGGATGCGGACTTTGAAGGACTGATGAGTGAAAATCCTCCGGCGGCGCTGGCCGTTTACGGCAGCCGCGCGGCCGATCTGCGGCTGCGGCTCAAGTACGCCGGAGCCGACGAAAATACGGTGCGGGTGCTTGAGAATGTGGCTGAACTGAAGGCCCTGGTGGAGGAGGCCGACCATGGCGTTTACGTCCTCCCCAACTACAGCACCATGCTGGAAGTCCGCGACGCGCTGGCGGTAGCCGGTGGAAAAGGGAGGTTCTGGGAATGAGCATGGAACTGAAAATCGCCCATCTCTACCCCGACGACCTCTGCGTCTGCGGCGACGGCGGCAACGTCCGCTGCATGGTGCAGCGCCTCCGCTGGCGCGGCATTGACTGCACGGTGCGGGAGCTGGTGGTGGGCTCGGACGCCCCCTACTCTGACTTTGACCTATTCTTTATGGGCGGCGGCGAGGACTTTGAAGTGAGCCTCATGGACGATCTCCGCAATGGCCGGGCCGGTGAGCTTCGCGCCGCCATTGAGGCGGGCAAGACCTTCCTCTGTGTGGGTGGCGGCATGCAGCTTCTTGGCAAACTGGGCATTGTGGACATCCGCACCGAGCGGGGTGAAAAGCGCCACTTCGGGAATTATGTCTACCAATTGGACGCTATCGACGGTGGCCACACCGTTATCGGCTTTGAAAACCACGCGGGCCGTACCTGGCTGGGTGAAGGACTGCGGCCCATGGGCACGGTGATCAACGGCTTTGGCAACAACGGCGCGGACATGAGCGAAGGCCTACGTTATAAGAATGTTTTTGGCTGCTACAGCCATGGGCCGGTACTGCCCCTGAACCCCGCGCTCTGCGACCTGCTGCTGGAAACAGCACTCAGTCACAAATACGGCGAAGATATAGAACTGGAGCCTCTGGCGGACGGGGCCGAAACCGCCGCCCGCTCGGCGCTGCTCAAGCGACTCACGGGCAAGGGAAAGGAGTAACGATATGAGAGACTACCAGCTGGAAACCGAAAAACGCATTGCTTTTATCCGCGCCGCCCTGCAGGAAAGCGGCTGCAAGGGCATCATCTTTGGCAACAGCGGCGGCAAGGACTCCGCCCTGGTGGGCATTCTCTGCAAGATGGCCTGTGAAAACACCGTGGGCGTCATCATGCCCTGCGCCTCCAAGGTGAACTTTGGCTCCGACCGGGACGACGGTCTTGCGGTGGCGGAGCAGTTCAACATCGAGACCCGCACCGTGGACCTCACCGCCGTGCGCGCTGCGGAGCTGGCCGCTCTGGAAGGCGTCACGGAGATCAATCAGACCGCCCTGGTGAACATTGCTCCCCGTCTCCGCATGATCACTCTTTACGCCATCGCCGCGGCCGAGGGTCGGCTGGTGGCCGGTACCGGTAACCGCAGCGAGCGCCACATGGGCTACTTCACCAAGTGGGGTGACGGCGGCTTTGACTTCAACCCCATCGGTGATCTCACCGTAACGGAGGTCTTTGAGTTCCTGCGCTATCTGAATGCACCCGCCTCCATCATTGAAAAGGCCCCCTCCGCCGGCCTTTACGAGGGCCAGACGGACGAGGCAGATATGGGCGTTACTTATGCCGCCATTGACCGCTACCTCCGTGGTGAGGAAGTCAGCGACGGCGAGCGCGCCATCATCGAGCGCTACCACAGCCGAAGCGAACATAAGCGCAGAAACGCGCTTATTTATTCGCAGAGCAAATAAATAGAGTTATGAACTATGAGTTATGAGTTATCAGCTATCGGGCTGAAGCTTATAACTCATAACTCTAAACTCATAACTTGTCTATATAATAAGCTACCAACAGATCCACGCAGGCCCCGTAGCTCTGCATACCCCGATCATCGCCGTAGGTTTCCAGAAAGGCCTCGTAGATCTTGTTGCTGGCTTCCTGCACCGGGGTATCAAACTGCTTCCAGTAGGCATTATGAGCGTTGAGATCCAAGCGAGCCTCCGGGCAGATGCGCTCATACTGGGCATGCCAGGCATCGTAATCGGCCTTGTGCAAAGCGTTGCCCAGATATATGTAGGCCATCAGCGCCGCGGAATACATATAATCCACATCGTCGCTCTCCATGCTGCTGAGTACCGCCACAAAATTGGCCTCATCCTCAGACGCCACCCCCCGTTGGTGGGCCAGTTCATGGGCAATGGTGGCCGGGAGCTGGCAATGGGAGGAGTGTACATTGAGGTTGGCTTCCGCCGTAAAGGGGCAGAATACGCCGGTGCAGTCGACATAACTAAGTATTATGGAAAACATTATCGGCTTTGCATGAAGGTTCGGCCCCGCAAGGCAGGGAAATTTTTTCACCACGCCGGTGTAAAGAGTCGCAGACTTATCAAAGAGGACACGCTCCGGCTGGGCATAGAGCCCCGCCTCGTTCCGGACAACCTGGGGAGCTGTCTCATTGACCACGTCCACAAAGTACGCGGTGACCTTTTCCAGCTCCGCTGTGCTGATATCCCGGGCATAAATGCCGCTCTGCTCCTGAAAACTGTCAGCATAGTAATACACCCCCCACCAGAGGCAAAAAAGGCCAAAGACGGAGGCAAGGATGCTTCCCAGCGTAACGGCCCAACGGTAAAGCCCCCACCAGTCCCCCGGCCGCTTCACAAAATGCAGCACCAGCTGCACAAAGAAGCACACAAGCGCCGCGATGCCCAGCACCACCAGTAACTCCGCCACCGAGAAGGGAAAAACATCATAGAGCCGCCCGGCAAAGCGGTGCCACGGCCGCACCAGTGTCTCCGAAAGGTGGTTCATCCACCCCCTGTTCTCCCGCGTCAGGAAATACACGCCAATCCAGAGGAGGGATGCCAGCAGCACAGCAAGCCGAAGCGGACACAGTTTATTCTGTTTTCTCTCTTTGGTAATCATGGAAGCTATTATATAAAAAAATTCCCGTCTTGTGAAGACGGGAATTTTTTGTCAGTTCAATCAGAGGGCCTTGACCTTCTCGCAGAGAGCGGTGAAGGCAGCGGGCTCATGGATAGCCATCTCAGAGAGCATCTTGCGGTTCATGTCGATGCCGCTCTTCTTGAGGCCGTGCATGAAGGTGGAGTAGTTCATGCCGTTCAGCTTGCAGGCAGCGCTGATACGGGTGATCCACAGCTGACGGAAGTCACGCTTCTTGAGCTTACGGCCGACGTAAGCGTAACGGCCGGACTTCATCATCTGCTGGTTAGCCATCTTATAATGACGGGACTTGTTGCCCCAGTAACCCTTGGCGAGACCAAGGATCTTATTTCTTCTCTTGCGCGTCATCATCGCGCCCTTAACTCTGGCCATGTTTCAAAACCTCCTTATTTGTACGGGATCATGCGCTTGATGGTGGGGGCGGTGGTGCTGTCGGCGTAAGCAGCCTGACGCAGCCCTCTCTTGCGCTTGGTGGTTTTGCCGTGGCCATTGAGCAGGTGGCTCTTGTAGGCGTGGGCACGCTTGACCTTACCGGAAGCGGTGAGCTTGAATCTCTTCTTAGCGCCGCTGTGAGACTTGAGTTTCGGCATGACGGTTTATCTCCTTTACTTTTTGTTAGACTGTTTGTCCGGGGCCTTGGGAGAAAGGAACATGGACATATTGCGACCTTCCAGCTTGGGGTTCTTATCCATCGTGGCAATTTCCTTGCATTCGTCGGCAAAGCGCATCAGCAGAACTTCACCGATGTTGGTGTGGGCCATCTCTCTGCCACGGAAGCGGATGGTGACCTTCAGGCGGTCGCCTTCCTGGAGGAACTTCTGACCATTCTTCAGCTTGGTGAGGAAGTCGTTATCACCGATGGAGGGAGACATGCGGATCTCCTTGATCTCGATAACGTGCTGGTTTTTGCGGGCTTCCTTTTCCTTCTTGGCCTGCTCGAAGCGGAACTTGCCGTAGTCCATGATCTTGCACACAGGGGGTTTGGCCTGCGGAGAGATCATAACCAGGTCCATTTCCTGTTCTTCAGCGACGGCCAGGGCGGCCTCGCTGGTCATGATGCCCAGCTGTTCACCGGTCTCGCTGATAAGGCGAACTTCGGGAACCTGAATTTCTTCGTTGATCAGATGAGTCTGGCTTGCGATGGTCAAGCACCTCCAAACAAAAATTGTCCTTGCCGCGCACGGCGGCTTTTCTCCCAAAAATGCGAAAAGCGGATACACAGCCGTATCCGCACAAAGAGACCCCCGCAAGGAGGATGTTCACTCTTGACCACGGCCTGCTCCTACGGCAGCCGGGTGAGGTCGGATACGAACCGAGCCTACTTCATTTTCAGCCTTGTTATAGTAACAGTTTCCCCGCAATTTGTCAAGGGGGCGTGAAGGTTTTTTTCACGCCCCGCAGCACTTTTTTCAGTAGCCCTGACCTTCCTGGCCCATGGCAATTTTCACGATGCGGCTGGTGCCGAGACGGTCAGCGCCCAGCTCAATGAAGCGCACGGCATCGTCCAGCGAGGAGATACCGCCGGCCGCCTTGACCTTCACATGGGGGGCGCAGTGGGCACGCATCAGAGCCACGTCATCAAAAGTGGCGCCGCCGGTGGAAAAGCCGGTGGAGGTCTTGATATAGTCCGCACCGCTCTCACTGACGATCTCGCACATCATGCGCTTTTCATCGTCGGTCAGGAGGCAGCACTCGATAATAACCTTCAGAATTTTATCGCCGCAGGCGCTCTTAACGCGCTTGATCTCGTCCAGAAGATCGGCGCGGCAGCCATCCTTCACCATGCCAAGGTTGACAACCATGTCGATCTCATCGGCACCGCAGCGGATGGCGTCATCCGCTTCAAAGGCCTTGGTACGGGCGGTGGAATAGCCATTGGGGAAACCGATGACGGTGCAGAGGGTAAGCTTGTCGCCCACATAGCGTCTGGCGCCGGACAGATGGGCCGAAGGGATACAGACGCTGGCCACACCGTAGCGGATACCCTGATCGCAAAGAGTACGGATCTCCTGGGCCGTGCAGTCGGTCCGGAGCAAAGTATGATCGCAGCGGGCAAGAATGTCACGAAGTTCCATATGGCTTTGCTTCCTTTCTATAAAAACAAAATAGTGTTCAAGTATTCTGCAGCCAGCGCATATTGTATCACATAGCTGTGTCTTTGCCAAGCCTGAGCTTAACATTTGATACGATGAGGTGTACTATGGACGAATTTTTCAGCAGCAATCTGGTAAGTCTTATTGGTCTCCCCTGCGCCATTCCCGCCTTTTCCCACGAGAGTCGTCGGGAGCTATTCTATACCTTTCCCCTGCGCATTGACCGGCTCTCCGGTTATTCAGACCGCCTCAACATCATCGTCCGGCAGGAGATGTTGGCCGAGCTGTCCCAATGTGCCGGCGGTTACGTTCACATCGGTGGCGAACTTCGTTCTTTCAACAACCGCAGCGGCGTGGGCAGTCGTCTGGTGATTACAGTGTTTGCCAAGGAGATTTCCGCAGCGGAGGAAAGCTGGGAAAACAGCGTAGAGCTGGCCGGTACAATCTGCAAGCCACCCACCCTGCGCCAGACACCGCTGGGGCGGGAAATCTGCGATATATTGCTGGCTGTAAATCGTCGCTACGGCCGCAGCGACTACCTTCCCTGCATCACATGGGGACAGAACGCCAGACTGGCCTCCCAGCTGCAGGTAGGCGATCGCCTCGTGCTGCTGGGCCGGCTCCAGAGCCGGGAATACATAAAGAATGTGGATGGCGAGGCCCTGCGCCGCACAGCCTTTGAGGTATCCATCAACGAGCTGCAGCGGCTGTAAGACAAAAGCTGCCCCGCAGAAAGCGGAGCAGCTGTCAGGCATTTTTACTTGTTGTTGAATATCTTGAAGATGGTGTCAAAGGGATCCTCGCTGTCAGAAGCGGGGGCACTGGCTTCGGGAGCGGCGGCAGCCTTCTCCACGGCATCGCTGAAGAGGGTGGTATCCAGATCCTCTTCCTCCTCAAAGACCATACGGGCAGCCGCGCTGGTCTTGTGGGCAGCGGGCTTCTTCTCGCTCTTGTCCTCAAAGCCGGTAGCAATGACGGTGACCACAATCTCATCCTCCAGAGAGTCGTCGAAGGAGGCACCGAAGATGATGTTGGCGTCGGGGTTGGCCGCTTCCTGCACCAGGGTAGCGGCGGCTTCCACATCTTCCAGACCCATTTCCATGGAGCCGGTGATGTTGATCAGCACGCCATGGGCCCCGTCGATGCTGGTCTCCATCAGAGGAGAGGAGACGGCCATGCGGGCGGCTTCCTCGGCCTTGCCCTTGCCGGCGGCGCGGCCCACGCCCATGTGGGCCATACCGGCGTTCTTCATGATGGCGGTGACATCAGCAAAGTCCAGATTGATGAAACCCGTGCTCTTGATAAGGCCGGAGATGCTGGAGACGGCCTTGATAAGGACGTCATCGGCGATCTCAAAGGCGTTGGCCAGAGTGACCTTCTCGGGGCTTGCATACTTCAGTCGGT
>SVLG01000061.1 GCA_015068055.1 Oscillospiraceae bacterium
GAACAAGTACTATGGCTAAAAATCTGATTTTCGGCGCCGATGCGCGCAATGCTCTGCAGGCCGGCGTGGATAAGCTGGCTGACACCGTCAAGATCACCCTGGGCCCCAAGGGCCGCAACGTGGTTCTGGATAAGAAGTTCGGCACCCCCCTCATCACCAACGACGGCGTGACCATCGCCAAGGAGATCGAGCTGGAAGACGGTGCCGAGAACATGGGCGCTCAGCTCATCCGCGAAGTCGCCACCAAGACCAACGACGTGGCCGGCGACGGCACCACCTCCGCCACCGTTCTGGCTCAGGCCATCATCCGCGAGGGTCTGAAGAACCTGGCCGCCGGTGCCAACCCCATGGTGCTGCGCCGCGGCATTGCCAAGGCCACCAAGGCTGCCGTGGAGCAGATCCGTGCGTCTTCCCAGCCCGTCAGCGGCACCAGCGACATCGCCCGCGTGGGTACCATCTCCTCCGGCGATGCCTTCATTGGCGAGCAGATCGCTGCCGCCATGGAGAAGGTCGGCCAGAACGGCGTTATCACCATTGAGGAGTCCCAGACTGCCACCACCAGCGTGGACGTGGTGGAAGGCATGCAGTTTGACCGCGGTTATGTGAGCCCCTACATGGTCACCGATACCGAGAAGATGGAAGCCGTCATCGACGATGCCTTCCTGCTTCTCACCGATAAGAAGATATCCAACATTCAGGATCTGCTGCCCCTGCTGGAGCAGATCGTGAAGATGGGCCGCAAGCTCGTCATCATCGCCGAAGAGGTTGAGGGTGAGGCTCTGGCCACCATCCTCCTGAACAAGCTTCGCGGTACCTTTACCTGCGTCTGCGTCAAGGCTCCCGCCTTCGGTGAGCGCCGCAAGGAGACTCTCAAGGACATCGCCATCCTCACCGGCGGCGAGGTCATCTCCTCCGATCTGGGCATGGAACTCACCGATGCCACCATCGAGATGCTGGGCCGCGCCCGTCAGGTCAAGGTCACCAAGGAGAACACCGTCATCGTCGATGGCGCCGGCGCCCCCGAGGAGATCGAGGCCCGTATCGGCCAGATCAAGGGTCTGTACGAGGAGACCAGTTCTGAGTTCGATCGCGAGAAGCTCATGGAGCGTCTGGCCCGCCTGAGCGGCGGCGTTGCCGTTATCAAGGTCGGCGCTGCCACCGAGGCGGAGATGAAGGAAAAGAAGATGCGCGTGGAAGACGCTCTGAACGCCACCCGCGCTGCCGTGGAAGAGGGCATCGTCCCCGGCGGCGGCACTGCCTATGTGCAGGCCGGCCTCGCTGCCGAGAAGGTCGTGGCTGAGCTGGAAGGAGACGAGCGCACCGGTGCTGCCATCATCGCCAAGGCTCTGCAGGCTCCTCTGATGCAGATCGCCAAGAACGCCGGACTCGAGGGCGCTGTGATCCTCGACCGCGTCCGCGGCGCTCAGATTCCCGGCTACGGCTTCGATGCCGACAAGGAAGAGTACGTTGACATGATCGCCGCCGGCATCGTTGACCCCACCAAGGTCTGCCGCAGCGCTCTGGAGAACGCCGCCTCCGTCGCTTCCACCGTCCTCACCACCGAGGCCATGGTCGTCGACATTCCCGAACCCCCCGCTGCTGCCGCGGCTGCGGCCGGCATGGGCGGTATGGGCGGCATGTACTGATACGCCAAAACATGAAAAACTCCCTGACCACCCGGTCAGGGAGTTTTTTCGATCCGGCTGAAGATATAGGATATTAAATCATCCCGATCCATGTCCAGAACATACTGCCATTCATCGTACAAGCATTGTTCCGCGGCCCGCAGAATCCGCTCGTCCACTATATGAAGGTGTTTGCCCTTCGCCTCCAGCTCCTTTTTCTGCTGACATAGGGTTTTGATCATTCCGATCAGGGCGGCAGGGTCTCCGGCAGCCAGTATGTTTTTATAGGAGAATCTGCGCTCCCGTTCATCCCCGATCCATTTTGCCTCTATGGCGGACATGGAGTCGATCAGGGAGTTTATCTCTCTTTTGGAGGCGGTATTACGCATTTTGGAGAGAAGCTGTTTATTATCGCCCGGAACATAAACCGTTGAGTTCTTGCTGTTGATTGGTTTGAGAACGTAATACATTTTATCCGTTCCAGAGATGGTTTTGTTTTCCAGACCTGCGATTTTGAATACACCCTCGGCTCCGTAGACGACCACATCGTTTGTTTTAAACAATGCCGCCGCTCCCTCAGTTCAGATATTCGCCGACAGGGGTGGTGTTGTACTGCTTGATAACCTTGAGTATAACGGAGCCGTCAGGCTGGGTGGATTTCTCCACGATTTTGTACTGGGTGCGTTTGCGTTCAAGAGTCAGCTTGTACTGCTCCACTTCCTGTTCAACCTGTCTGACGGCCCAATCGTGTGCAACATCTTCTTTCAGCATAAAGTGAAGAGTCTGACAGATACAGGCTGCTTTTACTCGCTTCATTTTTGGGTCCTCCTTAATAGAATTTATATGCAGCAAAAACTTTTGGTAATTCGCACATATTATAGGACAATTATATGGTTTTTTTGTACATGTTTCAAAGGCGATTTTGGACAAAAATCCGATTTTAAATTGCCGTGGAAACTATCAAAATTCTTTTTGAGGATGAGGTGCAGCGCGACAGGGCGGTCTGTACATATACGCCGGTCATACAAAACAACAAAAGCAGTCCCGGCAGCGTATGCTGCCGGGACTGAAACCGTATGGGGCTTTTTATCGGCGGAACAGTTTTTTCAAATCCTTGATGCCGTCCTTCAGTTCGTCCAGATCCTTGCCGGTGGTAAGCTGATTCTTGATATCCTTCAGCGAGGGCTGCTGTTTGGGTTCCGGCTTGACATAGTCAAAGCCGCCGTCGGGCTCACGCACGGCAAATTCCAGATACAGATTGTCCGTGCCGCCGTCGAAAGCGTGTTCGCAGCTGGCCAGATAGCAGGTGCCGTTGATTTTTTTGTAAAGGTGGGAGGAGTCCGGATAACGCCCTGCCGTGCGGAAGCCGGCGGCTTTCAGAATGTCCCAGTATTGCCGGAGGGTCTGCTCACCGGAGCTGCCGTTGGGGAAAGAAACGCTGACGGTGGCGAAATAACCGCTGCACTGCTCTGGGTCGTGCAGTTCGATGTACAGCCCGGTTCCGCCGCAGCTCCAGACGGGGTACATGGGCAGAGCGCTCTCCCACTGCGCGAGACTCTCGGCCATCTCTTTCTGCGCGGCCTCATCTTCGGCGATGGCGGCGGGCAGTTTTGCACCGCACGCGTCGCAGAATTTCATGCCGACGGTGTTCTGCTTGCCGCAGGCGGGACACAAGGCGCTCTGGGCAACGGTGGTTTCGGGTAGCTGCGTGCCGCAGCCGGGGCAGAATTTTTTGTCGGCGGGGACAGTGGCGCCGCAGCCGGGGCAAAGCTTTACGTTTTTGCTGATTTCCGTGGCGTAATTCTCGGCAGCACGCTGCAGATTGGAAAAAGCGCCTTCCAGACCGGCGAAGCTTTGGCGGACTTCCCGGCCATTACTCTGCGCTGCCTGATCCAGCCGTTCTGCGGTTTTGTTGGCCCATTGGGTGGCCTGCGGCTCTACGGCCTGTGTTACAGCCTTTCCTACGGCATCGCTGATGCCTTTGCTGATGCCGTCACGAATAGCGCGTTTCAGAAAACTCATGTTCAACCTCCTTAACACCATAATTGTCTGCACCTTCTTATAACATAGTATAACACAAGGTAAAAGGAATGCCTATTGTGTGTTTCGATAGGATTTTTTCCGTACTTTTGTATGTTATAACAAGAAGACGGCACGGGGCACCGGCGTCAAAGTAAGTGTTTTTCCGGTTGACTTTATATTTTTCCTGTGGTAAAATATCACGGCTTGCAGCGAGGTGCTGGAATAGCTCAGTCGGTAGAGCAGCTGATTCGTAATCAGCAGGTCGTCAGTTCGAGTCTGATTTCCAGCTCCATAAACGGCCCTGTAGTGGGAACACTGCAGGGCCGTTCTTCCATTATGTACCAACGAAAGGGGCGGTTCTTTATGAAGCGCGGAACAAAACCTGTCCTTGCCGTGGCTGCGGGGGAAGTCCTCATGGCGGGTGTCCTGCTGCTGACCTTTGCCTTTTTCCATCACGTGCTGCCCCGTATGCGCGCACCCCAAACGCCGGTGACCACGGTGAATGTGAGCGTAACGCCCACGCCTGCGCCCACACCCGTGCCGGAGGCTGAGCCGGCCGCTACGGAGGAGCCGCAGGAGTCCAAGACCGAGTGGCAGCTGAAGTTTGCCGAGCATTTCAGCGACGAAGTGGTCATTACGGAAAACTCCTATAAGAGCCCGGAGGTATCCGTGACCGTTACGGAGCATCATGTGGGTGAGGGAGCCAACGCCACGGTCTATTTTGTGCAGGATATCTACATAGCGCAGATCGAGAACTTCCAGACCTGTCTTGCCAACAATACCTATCAGGACTATTCCAAGGCCAACATTCTGGACATGGCCGCCGAGCATAATGCCATCGGCGCCATCAACGGTGATTTCTATTCCTACCAGTTCGGCGGCGTCATGGTCCGGAACGGTGAACTCTACCGGCGGGAAAACATCGGCTACGATATCTGTGTTCTCTTTATGGACGGCACCATGGAGACCTACCGCTACAACGAATACAATGCCGAGGTGCTGGACTCCCTGATCGAGCGGGGGATCTGGCAGGCCTGGCAGTTCGGTCCGGAGCTGATGAACGACGAGGGCAAGGCCGACTGCAGCTTCAATACCTCCCAACCGGTGCAGTTCATCAACCCCCGCACCGCCGTGGGCTATTTCGAGCCGGGCCACTACTGCTTCCTTACCGCCGACGGTCGTCAGGACGGCTATTCTGCGGGATTGCTGCTGGATCAGATGGCGCAGATCTTTGAGGATATGGGCTGCAAGGCGGCCTATAATCTGGACGGCGGCGGCAGCGCGGTGATGTGCTTCAACGGAGAGTACGTCAACCGCCAGAGCAACGGCGGCGACCGGGAGATCAGCGATCTGCTGCTGATTGCCGAAGTGGAAAAGGAGGAGAGCTGAGCCATGTGGAGAAAGATCGCGGCCTTTCTGGGCTTTGCGCTGGCTGCCTGCATGATCGTGGTGATGGTTGTGGATCAGTATAACCCCATGATGGGTTTTCTGCGGGGCCAGCCCATGGAGACCTATCTCCTGCTGCTCTGCGCCGCCTGCATCGTGGAGGCTATGGCCATTTACTTCCCGGAAAAACGGAAAATCCGCCGCCCTCAGGGTCGCCACAGCCGCGTCCGCGTCGGAGAGGACGAAGAGTGACGGCGGGGATCATAGAGCTGGACGTCCACGGCATGACACGCCTGCAGTGTCGCGTTGCCGTGGACGCGAAGCTTAGAAGGGCGAAGGGAGACGTGTACCGCATCCGCGTGATCCACGGTTATCACGCCGGTACCGCCCTGCGGGACATGCTGCGCTCGGAGTATAAAAATCACCCCAAAGTGAAGCGGATTGAAGTTGGGTTCAACGGCGGGGAAATGGACTTTGTGCTGCGGGAATTCTGACGGCGCAAGGCGGCGAAATAGAAGTAAATAAGTATAAATTGTATATTGACGGAGGCACTGCTTTTTTGTAGAATTAAAGCAGTATGAAAACGTACCGGTGACTGGCGGAAGTGGATGGAACCACAGGGAGCCGGATGCGTGAATGAAAGCCGACCGCCTGGGCAGACCGACCTTTTTGCGAGCAAAGGCGCGGCCTGCCTTTATTTTTTGAATGGAGGATTCTTATGGGTAAAGTCGGAGTGGTCATGGGCAGCGCCAGCGATCTGCCTGTGGTGGAGAAGGCCCTGAGCGTACTGCAGGAATATGGGGTAGAGTTTGAGGTGCGCGTTCTGTCCGCTCACCGCTGTCCGGAAGAAGCAAGGAATTTTGCGGCCACGGCGCGGGAGAGCGGCTTTTCTGTTCTCATTGCGGCCGCCGGCATGGCAGCCCATCTGGCCGGCGCACTGGCAGCCAACACTACACTGCCGGTAATCGGCATCCCTGTGAAGAGCGCCGTGCTGGACGGTATGGACGCCCTTTTGAGCACCGTCATGATGCCCAGCGGTATCCCCGTGGCCACCGTGGCCATTGACGGGGCCAAAAACGCTGCCCTGCTGGCCGTTCAGATCCTCGCCGTCAGCGACGGGGCGCTTGCCGGAAAGCTGGACGCGGCCCGGGAGGAAGGCCGTCAGGCGGTTCTGGCCAAGGATAAGGAAATAGAGAATAAATATAAAAACTAAACTGGAGGGCTTGCAACATGAAACTCGTTTACACCGGTAAGACCAAGGACGTTTACGCGCTGGATAACGGCAACTATCTTCTGAAGTTCAAGGATGACTGCACCGGTAAGGACGGCGTCTTTGATCCCGGCGAAAACAGCGTCGGTCTCACCATCGACGGCGTGGGTGATGTGAACCTGCGTATGTCCATCTACTTCTTTGAGAAGATCAACGCTGCCGGCATCAAGACCCACTATGTCAGCGCCGATCTCCAGAACACCACCATGGAAGTCCTCCCCGCCCGTGTCTTCGGCAAGGGTCTGGAGGTCATCTGCCGCCGTCGTGCCGTGGGCAGCTTCCGCCGCCGCTACGGCGCCTACTGCGAGGAGGGCATGGAGCTGCCCTACTACGTGGAAACCACCTTCAAGGATGACGAGAAGGGCGATCCTCTGGTGACCAAGGATGGTCTCGTGGTGCTGGGTGTCATGACCGAGGAGCAGTATGACTCTCTCAAGGAGCAGACCCAGACCATCACCCGCATGGTCCACGAGGAACTGGAAAAGCGCGGCATGGAGCTCTATGACATCAAGTTTGAGTTCGGCTACGTGGGCGACGAGGTTATCCTCATCGACGAGATCGCCAGCGGCAACATGCGCGTCTATAAGGACGGCAAGTACATCGATCCCATGACGCTCTCTGAGCTGTTCTTTGCCTGATGGGCGGCTTCTTTGGGGCGGTCTCCCGCCGGGATGTGACGCTGGACGTGTTCTTTGGCACGGACTACCATAGTCATCTGGGTACGAGGCGGGGCGGCATGGTCATGCATGACCGGGAATCCGGTTTCCACCGCCAGATCCATAATATTGAGAATACCCCCTTCCGCACCAAGTTCGAAAAGGACCTGGCGGAATTCTGCGGCGGCAGCGGCATGGGCTGCATCAGCGACAACGACCCCCAGCCCGTGCTGGTCCGGTCCCGGCTGGGCCTCTTTGCCATCGCTACCGTGGGCATCATCCGCAACGCAGCCGAGCTGCAGGAGGAGTGCTACCAGAACGGCGGCCATCAGTTCACCGTCAACTCCAACGGCATCGTCAGCGCTACGGAGCTTACCGCTGCTCTCATCAACCAGCAGAGCGACATCGTTTCCGGTATCCGCTATGTGCAGGAGCGCATTGAGGGCTCCATCACCATTCTCATCCTCACCGAGCACGGCGAGCTCTATGCTGCCCGCGATAAGATGGGTCGTCTCCCGGTGCTCATCGGCCGGGATGAGGACGGCTGCTGCGTCTCCTTTGAGTCCTTTGCCTACCACAAGCTGGGCTATGCCGACGAGCATGAGCTGGGCCCCGGCGAGATTGTCCGTCTCTTTGACGGCGGCTGGGAGACCGTGGGCGAACCCGGGGAAGAAATGCGTATCTGCGGCTTCCTCTGGACCTACTACGGCTATCCCAACTCCAACTATGAGGGCGTTAATGTGGAGCTGATGCGCTACCGCAACGGCGAGATCATGGCCCGGGACGAGGTGCTGCGCGGCTCCCTGCCGAAGGTGGACTACGTGGCCGGTGTGCCCGATTCCGGCATCCCCCACGCCATCGGCTATGCCAACCGCTCCGGCAAGTCCTTTGCCCGTCCCTTTGTGAAATACACTCCCACCTGGCCCCGCTCCTTCATGCCCGCCGACCAGAAGGTGCGCAATCAGGTGGCTAAGATGAAGCAGATCCCCGTGCCCGAACTCATTGAGGGAAAGAAGCTCCTCTTTGTGGACGACTCCATCGTCCGGGGTACCCAGCTGCAGGAAACCGTGGACTTCCTCTATGAGACCGGTGCGGAGGAAGTGCATATGCGCTCCGCCTGCCCGCCCATTATGTACAGCTGCAAGTATCTGAACTTCTCCCGGGGCAACAGCGATATGGAACTACTGGCCCGGCGCACCGTGCAGGAGCTGGAAGGCGACGAGGGCCAGAAGCATCTGGAGGAGTATGCCGACAGAAACACCGAGCGCGGCCAGTGCCTGCTGAAGAGCATCTGTGAAAAGTTTGGTTTCAGTTCTCTTGGCTATCAGTCCCTCGACGGAGTTTTGGAGGCCATCGGCCTCGACAGGGATAAGGTCTGCACCTATTGCTGGACCGGAAAGGAATAAGAATTATGATCGACTCCCATTCCGCATCCTATGCCGCCGCCGGCGTTGATATCGAAGCCGGTTACAAGGGCGTGCAGCTTATGAAAAAGCACGTGCAGCGCACGTTCATCCCCGGCGTGGTCTCCGACATCGGCGGCTTTGGCGGCCTCTTCTGCCCGGACATTGCCGGCATGAAGGAGCCCGTTCTGGTTTCCGGCACCGACGGTGTGGGCACCAAGCAGCGCATCGCCCAGCTGATGGATCGCCACGACACTGTGGGCATCGACTGCGTGGCCATGTGTGTCAATGACATCATCTGCGCCGGGGCAAAGCCCATCTTCTTCCTCGATTACATCGCCATCGGCAAGAACATCCCCGAGAAGGTGGCGGAGCTGGTCAGCGGTGTGGCCGAGGGCTGCGTCCGCTCCGGCTGCGCCCTCATCGGCGGCGAGACCGCCGAGCACCCCGGCACCATGGCCGCCGACGACTACGATCTGGCGGGTTTTGCCGTGGGCGTGGTGGACAAGGAAAAGATTCTTGACCACAACCGCATGAACGCCGGCGACGTGATTCTGGCCCTGCCCTCCTCCGGTCTTCATTCCAACGGCTACTCCCTCGTCCGCAAGGTTTTCGACGTGGAGAACACCGATCTGGGCCGCTATGTGGACGAACTGGGCATGACTCTGGGCGAGGCTCTGCTGATTCCCACCCAGCTCTACGTAAAGCCCGTTCTCGCCGCGCTTGAGAAAGCCGACATCAAGGGCCTCAGCCATATCACCGGCGGCGGCTTCTACGAAAACCTTCCCCGTGCCATCCCCGACGGTCTCTGCGCCCGGGTGGAAAAGAGCGCGGTCCGTGTCCTGCCCATTTTTGACCTCCTGCAGCGCACCGGCAACATCCCCGAGCGGGATATGTACAACACCTACAACATGGGTGTCGGCATGGCCGTTATCGTGAGCCAGGAGACCGCCGATGCCGCTCTCCGCTCCTTTAAGGAAAGCGGTCTCGACGCTTACGTCCTCGGCGAGATCGTCAAGGGCGAGCATAAGGTGGAGCTATGCTGAGCAAGGTGAAAACCGCCGTTCTGGTTTCGGGCGGCGGTACCAACCTGCAGGCCATTCTGGACAGCCGCGGCCGCGTCATCGAATCGGCCGAAATCGCGCTGGTGATCTCCTCCAGCCCCACGGCCTTTGCCCTGGAGCGGGCGAAGAACCATGGCATCCCCGGTCTCTGCGTCCGGGAGGAGGCAGAGCTGCAGCGGACGCTGGAAGAATACGGCATTGAACTCATCGTGCTGGCGGGCTATCTGAAGATTTTGTCCGCCGACTTTACCAGACGCTGGGATAAGCGCATCCTCAATGTGCATCCCTCCCTGATCCCCTCCTTCTGCGGAGAGGGTATGTATGGTCTCCGGGTCCATGAGGCGGCCCTGCAAAAGGGCGTGAAGGTTACCGGGGCCACCGTACATTTTGTCAACGAGATTCCCGATGGGGGCGAGATCATCGCCCAGAAGGCCGTGGAAGTATGGGAAGGCGACACGCCTCAGGTGCTGCAGCGGCGCGTTATGGAAGAGGCCGAGTGGGTGATTTTGCCCCGGGCCGTGGAAAAAACTGCAAAGGAGCTTAGAAATGCTGGACTTGCTTGAACTGCTTCGTACAAACTCCTATCCCGGCCGCGGCATCGTGGTGGGTAAGGACCGCGTTTACTATTTCATCATGGGCCGCAGCGTCAACAGCCGCAACCGCATCTTTGTCCCCACCGAGGACGGCATCCGCACCGAGGCCTTTGATCCCTCCCAGATGGTGGATCCCAGCCTCATCATCTATCATCCCGTGCGTCAGACCGAGGGTGGTCTCATTGTCACCAACGGCGACCAGACCGACACCATCCGCGACCACGGCGATTTCCGCAAGGGCCTTATGACCCGCGAATACGAGCCCGACTGCCCCAACTACACCCCCCGTATCTCCGCCATGATCTACGCCGACGGCAGCTTTGACATGTCCATCCTCAAGGAGAAGGACGGCCGCTGCCTGCGCGAGTTTTTCTGCTACGAAGGCTGCGACGAGGGCAAGGGCTATTTCATCAGCACCTATCAGGGCGACGGCAATCCCTTGCCTACCTTTGCCGGTGAACCCAAGGAAGTCACACTGCCCGAACCCGAGGAGGTCTGGGCTGCCCTGAACGCCGACAACAAGGTTTCTCTTTACGCCAATGTCGGCGGCAAGGTCACCATTTTCAACAAACATCAGGAGGGCTGAGCATGAAGGAATTTACCCTGAAATACGGCTGCAATCCCAACCAGAAGCCCGCCCGCATCTATATGGAGGACGGCGGCGAACTGCCCATCGAGATCGTTAACGGCCGCCCCGGCTTCATCAACTTTCTGGACGCCTTCAACTCCTGGCAGCTGGTCAAGGAGCTGAAGACCGCCACCGGTAAGGTCTGCGCCACCTCCTTCAAGCATGTGTCTCCCACCTCCGCCGCGCTGGGTCTGCCCCTCACGCCCGAGATGAAGCGCGCTTTCTGGGTGGATGACATCGACGGTCTGGACGATTCCCCCGTGGCCAGCGCCTATGCCCGCGCCCGCGGCACCGACCGCATGAGCTCCTTCGGCGACTGGGTGGCTCTCTCCGACGAGTGCGACGAGGTCACCGCCCGCATCCTCGCCCGTGAGGTCTCCGACGGTGTCATCGCCCCCTCCTTCTCTCCCGAGGCCATCAAAATCCTCAGCCAGAAGAAAAAGGGCAACTACAACATCGTCCGCATCGATCCCGAATACACCGCTGCCCACCGCGAGTGCAAGCAGGTGTTCGGCATCACCTTTGAGCAGGGCCACAACGACGTGGTCATCGATAAGAATATGCTCAGCAATATCGTGACGGCCAACAAGGAGCTTCCCGAGGCGGCCGCACAGGATCTGCTGATCGCCCTTATTACCCTCAAGTA
>SVLG01000062.1 GCA_015068055.1 Oscillospiraceae bacterium
GATCCGCTACCGTACCCGGGACATCTGCCGGCTGAGCCGGGAGAAGTGTTCCTGTGGCCGTACCCATGTGCGTATGATGAAGCCCAAGGGCCGTACCGACGATATGCTGATCATCCGCGGCGTTAACGTCTTCCCCTCCCAGATCGAGACGGTGCTTCTTAACCATGGCTACACGGCCAATTATCAGATCATTGTGGACCGCGTGAAGAACACGGACACGCTGGATGTGCAGGTGGAGATGACGCCGGAAATGTTTGCGGATAACCTCAGCGATATTACCAGCTGCCAGAAGCAGCTGGTGGAAGGTCTCCGTTCCATGCTGGGCATTACCGCCAAGGTCACGCTGGTAGCTCCCAAGACCATCGCCCGCAGTGAAGGCAAGGCGGTTCGTGTGATTGACCGTCGTAAGATTTAAAAGGAGGGTAAAAGTCATGAGCGTGAAGCAGATTTCTGTTTTTCTGGAAAACAAGGCCAGCGCCATATTTGGCCTGACCAACACATTGGCAGTAAACAACATCGATATGCGTGCGCTGTCTCTGGTTGAGACCAACGACTTTGGCATCGTGCGCGTGATCGTGGATGACGTTGAGAAAGCCTCCGATGTGCTGCAGGCAGCCGGTTTCATTTTCAAGGTCACCAATGTTATCTGCATCTGCATCCCCGATGAGCCCGGCGGGCTGAACAAGGCCCTGCAGGTACTCAGCGAGGAGAACCTCAATGTGGAATACCTGTACGCTGTGATGGGCGGTGCCGGATCCGAGCATGCCTACACAATTCTGCGTGTGCAGGACTATGACGCGGCAGAGGCAGCCCTGAAAAGCCATGGTCTTATGGTCGTGGATCAGGACCATATTTCCAATCTGTAAGGAGTTGCAACATGGTTAACCAACGTATGCTGGGGCTGGGCACGGCCCGCTCCGTCATCCGTGAGCTTTTTGAATATGGCAACCAGCGCAAGGCTGTGGTAGGGGAGGAGAACGTTTTTGACTTCTCTCTGGGCAATCCCAGCGTGCCTCCACCGGCTGCACTCAACGAGAGCATCCTGCGCATTCTGCGGGAGAACCCCGACGCCATCCATGGCTATACCAGCGCTCCCGGCGATCTGGGTGTCCGCAGGACGCTGGCCGCCTCGCTGAACAGGCGTTTTGGCACGGATTACGGCCCGGGCGACCTTTATGTTACCGTGGGTGCTGCCGCGGCCCTGTGCTGCGCTCTGAACGGCCTCAGCTGTCCCGGGGACGAGTTTTTGACCTTCGCTCCCTACTTCCCCGAGTATAAGGTTTTCACAGAGGGCGCGGGTGCCGTTTTGAAGGTGGTTCCTCCGGAAATCGAGGGCTTCCAGATCGACTTTGCGGCCTTTGAGGCGCTGCTCTCCGAGCATACCAAGGGTGTCATTGTCAATAGTCCCAATAACCCCTCCGGTGTGGTCTATTCCCGCGCTACGTTGGAAAAGCTGGCTGCCGTCCTTACGGAAAAGAGCCGGGAGTACGGCCATCCCATCTATCTCATCTCCGATGAGCCCTACCGGGAAATTGCCTTTGCGGGGGTGGAGGTGCCCTGGATACCTTCCATCTACAAGGACACCATCGTCTGCTACTCCTTTTCCAAGTCTCTCTCTGTTCCCGGTGAGCGTCTGGGCTATGTGCTGGTGCCGCCTCAGGTGAGCGATGCACAGCTGGTGTACCCGGCTGTGGCCGGCGCGGGGCGCAGTCTGGGCTATGTAAATGCTCCCAGTCTTTTCCAGCATGTCATTGCCGATTGCTGCGATCTTACCAGCGACATCCGCGTGTATGAGCAAAACTGCGAAACGCTGGTGCGGGAGCTGCGGGCCATGGGCTACCATGTGGTGCAGCCCGGCGGCGCCTTTTATCTCTTCCCCCGTGCACTGGAAGCGGACGATCTCGCCTTCAGTGAGCGGGCGAAGGAGTTCGATCTGCTGCTGGTGCCCGGCAGCGGCTTCGGCGCCCCCGGCCACTTCCGCATCGCCTACTGTGTGCAGCCGGAGATGATTGAGCGCGCCCTGCCCAGGTTCAAGGCTCTGGCCGAGAGTTACCGGTAAAACAAAGACTGTGTGATGTCCGGTTGCAAAACCGGACATCACTTCTATGGAGTGAGAATAATGAAAGTATTTAACCCGCGTTTTATGATGATCACGTCCATGGCCATCTTTGGCACATTGGGCCCCTTTGTGCGCAACATCGCGGTGTCCTCGGGGGAACTCGCCCTGTATCGGGCGGTTTTGGCGGCACTGCTGATCGGGGCCTTTCTTCTGTTTACCGGACAGAAAATCCCCTTTGCCAAAATCCGCAGGGAGGTGCCGCTGCTGCTGGCCTCCGGCGTTGCTATGGGCATCAACTGGATACTCCTTTTTGAGGCGTATAAGTACACCACCGTATCGGTGGCCACGCTGAGCTATTATTTCGCCCCTGTCATTGTCACCGTGGTCTGCCCCTTTCTTTTCAAGGAAAAGCTCAGCGGCCGGCAGATCCTGTGCTTTGTGATGTCTACACTGGGTCTTGTGCTGATCACAGGCATCGGTGACATGGGAGGAGGAAACGATCTGGTGGGCATTCTCTTTGGCCTGGGTGCGGCCTGTTTTTATGCCACGGTCATTCTCCTCAATAAGTTCATCAAAAACGTGGAGGGCATCCACCGGACTTTCCTGCAGTTTCTTGCGGCCATCGTTACCCTTCTTCCTTATGTGCTGCTGACCGGCGGCATCACTCTGGGCGGTCTGTCTGCCTTCGGCTGGGTCAATTTGCTGATTGTAGGTCTGGTCCATACGGGGATTACTTACTGTATGTATTTCTCCTCCCTCAAGGAGCTGCCCGGTCAGAAAGCCGCCATCCTCAGCTACATAGATCCCCTTGTGGCTGTGCTGATCTCCGTCACCGTTCTGGGGGAGAGTATGACGCTCTGGCAGGTTTTGGGCGGCCTGCTGATACTTGGCTTTACTCTCTGGAACGAGATTGCTCCCCAAAAGTAAAAACTGAAAAAAGCAGCCGATACCGCCTTTGGTATCGGCTGCTTTTTTGCCGAAATTATCCGCCGGAAAACAGTTTCTTTTGTGGCCTTTGCCGTTGACTTTAGTCATTTTAAGTGCTAAACTCGCTTTAGCGATTTTAAGTGACATGCTTTAAATCGAAAAAGAACGATAGGAGATGTAAGACAATGTTTATCAAGGTCGCGATGTTGGCAGTATTTTTCGGCATGATGATAGGCATCGGCCTCTATTGCCGCAAAAATGCCACGGATGTAAACGGTTTCGTTCTGGGAGGACGTTCCGTTGGGCCGTGGCTTACAGCCTTTGCCTACGGAACGTCCTATTTTTCTGCCGTGGTCTTTGTGGGCTATGCCGGTCAGTTCGGGTGGAAGTACGGTATCGCCGCCACCTGGGCGGGCATCGGGAACGCCCTGATTGGTTCACTGATGGCTTGGGCGGTTCTGGGCCGTCGCACCCGCATCATGACCCAGCATCTGGACAGCGCCACCATGCCGGAGTTTTTTGGCAAGCGTTTTGGTTCCCCTGCCCTGAAACTGGCCGCCAGTGCCGTCATCTTCGTCTTCCTCATCCCGTACACCGCATCCCTCTACAATGGTCTTTCCCGGCTTTTTGGCATGGCCTTTGATATTGATTACGCCGTCTGTGTGATTGTCATGGCCATCCTCACGGGTGTTTACGTCATCGCCGGCGGCTACATGGCTACTGCCATCAACGACTTCATTCAGGGCATTATTATGATCGTGGGTATCTGCGCGGTCATCGCCGCGGTACTGAAAAGTCAGGGAGGCTTTCTGGCGGCGCTGGACGGCCTGGCCCGTATCAGCGATCCCGCCGTCAGCGATACGCCGGGCGTGTTTGCCTCCTTCTTTGGTCCCGACCCCGTGAATTTGCTGGGGGTGGTGATCCTTACCTCTCTGGGTACCTGGGGTCTGCCCCAGATGGTGCAGAAGTTCTATGCCATCAAGAGTGAGAGTGCCATCAACAAAGGCATGGTCATCTCTACGGTTTTTGCGGTCCTTGTGGCCGGCGGCTGTTACTTCCTCGGCGGTTTCGGACGGCTCTTTTCTGCGGAAATCGACATTGCGGCAAACGGTTACGACTCTGTGATCCCCACCATGCTCTCCGGCCTCTCCGACTTCCTGATCGCCGTTGTGGTGATCCTTGTTCTCTCTGCCTCCATGTCCACTCTTTCTTCTCTGGTGCTGGCCAGCAGTTCCACGCTGACGCTGGACTTTATCAAGGGCACGGTGGTGAAGGATATGGATGAGAAAAAGCAGCTGCGTTGTATGCGTGTTCTCATTGTGGTGTTTATTGTCATCAGTGTGGTACTGGCCATCCTGCAGTACAAATCCAGCGTCACCTTCATTGCCCAGCTGATGGGCGTTTCCTGGGGCGCACTGGCCGGTGCCTTCCTGGCCCCCTTCCTCTTTGGCCTCTACTCCAAACGGGTCAGCAAAGCTGCCTGCGGGGTGAACTTCGTCTTTGCCACGGTGTTTATGCTGGCCAATATGACGGTGAAGTCCGCTTTCCCGCCGCTGCTTCAATCCCCCATCAATGCCGGTGCCTTCTGCATGATCGCGGGTCTCGTGATTGTGCCGCTGGTGTCGCTCTTTACCAAGGCCCCCGACAAGGCACTGGTGGAGGATGCCTTCTCCTGCTACGACAAAAAGGTTCTCGTACCCCAGCGTAACGCTCTGGGTGACCACGAATAAGAAGACCGGCGCTGCCATGGCAGCGCCGGTTCCTACGTAACGGCGCTTTACAAGCCGTCTTTCCCATGGTAGAATATCATGGGATTTTAGGGAGAAAAGGAGGAGTATCATGAAACGTGTCCTGATCCTCTACACCGGCGGCACCATCGGTATGCGGCCCACCGAGCAGGGCTATGCCCCCTGCAGCGGCTATTTTGCCGCCGCGCTGGACGCCATACCGGATCTTCACTCTGAGCGTCTGCCCCGCTGGGAGCTGCGGGAATTGGAACCGCTGCTGGACTCCTCCAACATCGCCGTGACGGAGTGGAACCGTATCGGCTCGGAGATCGCGGCCCATTACCACGATTATGACGGCTTTGTAGTACTCCACGGTACCGACACCATGGCCTATACCGCCTCGGCCCTTTCCTTTATGCTGGAAGGACTGAATAAGCCTGTGATTCTCACCGGTTCCCAGATCCCCCTTTGCGAACCCAGAAGCGATGCCAGAGACAATCTCATCACCTCGCTGCTGATGGCAGCGGACGAGCGCGTCCGTGAGGTCTGTCTCTATTTTGCCGGAAAGCTTCTCCGGGGCAACCGCAGCACCAAAATCTCGGCCGATGCCATGGAGGCCTTCGCCTCTCCCAACTACCCGGTGCTGGCTCAGGCGGGTGTGCAGCTGCGCTTTATGGATGCGGCCCTGCGGCCTTCTCAGCCGGGCAGACTCCGACTCCAGAGCTTTGATGAAGTGCCCATTGGTGTCATCAAGGTCTTTCCCGGCATCCAGTTTTCTCTCTTTGAGCCCATCATGACCGAGAGCCTCCGGGGCATCGTCATTGAAACCTTCGGCGCGGGCAACATCCCCGGCAACGGTGACGCTCTGCTGCCCATCATCCGTAAGGCCTCTCAGAGCGGCACGGTGCTTACCGTCTGCTCCCAATGTCAGCAGGGCAGTGTGTATCTGGGCACCTATGAAACCAGCAGCGCCCTGAAGCGGGCCGGCGCCGTCAGTGGCTGGGACATGACCACCGAAGCGGCGGTTGCCAAACTCTATTACCTTCTCTCCTGCGGCTGTGGCCGGGAAGAGATCAAAACGCTTATGGAGACGGATCTCCGTGGCGAGATCAGCGTACATTTGTAAGATGGAAAGAAGCCTTGTTTTCTTTGATATAGACGGCACGCTGGTGGGCCGTGACCGGCAGGTCACGGCGGATAACCGCGCTGCGGTGCGTGAGCTGCAGAGCCGTGGGCATCTGGCGGTGATCAATACCGGCCGCCCTTACCGGCACATTGAGCCCAACGTACTCGCGCTGGGCTTTGACGGCTTTGTCTGCGGCTGCGGCGGTCACATTATCCTGAATGGGGAGAGCGTGCTGCGCCGACAGCCCAGCGCAGAGGTTTGCCGGAGCATGATCGAGCTGGTGCGGCGCTGTCGTATGAGTCCCATCTACGAGTCCGAGGACGGTATGTTCTTTGACTATACTCTGCCTTTTTCTCCGGATACGGAGCTGGAACGCAGCGTGTATCGGGGACGGCTGGATGTGGACTTTGATATCGACACGCCGGGTTTCCGTTTCGATAAATTCTGCGTTTATGAGATGCCCGGCTGTGACCTGACGGCCTTCCGGCAGGGAGCGGCGGAGCATTTCGAAGTGGTGGGCCGTGAAAACAGCATGTGGGAGATGCCGGTAAAGGGCTGCAGTAAGGCGGAGGGAATTCGCCTCCTTTGCGAGCATACGGGCATCGGCGCAGAGCGCTGTCTTGCCATCGGCGACGGGCGCAACGATGTGCCCATGTTTCGTGCCTGCGGTCACAGCGCCGTCATGGGCGACGGGGACGAGACAGTCTTTCAGGAGGCGGAGTTTGTCACCGCGCCCCTTTATGAAAACGGCATCCGCCGGGCGCTGGAGCATTTTGGACTGATCTGAGGAGTTTCTATGCGATACTATGCCGCCCCCATGGAGGGGCTTACCGCCCGGGCCTGGCGCACCGTGCATCATAAATACTTTCCCGGTGCGGATAAGTACTATACGCCCTTTCTTTCGGTGACGGCGGACTATACCTTTCGGGAGAGGGAACTGCGGGAGCTTCTGCCGCTGGAGACGGGCTACACCATCGTGCCACAGTTGCTGACCAAAAACGCCGACGACTTTCTCCGCGGGGCGGAGGAACTCTTTGCCATGGGTTTTGAGGAGGTAAACCTCAACATCGGCTGCCCCTCGGGTACTGTGGTGGCCAAGGGGAAGGGCAGCGGCATGCTCCGGGATGTCGATGCGCTGGACGCTTTTCTGGCGGACATCTACGAAAAGGCTCCCGGTAAGATCTCCGTGAAAACCCGTCTCGGCATCGAAAACCCGGCGGAATTTGAACGGCTGCTGACCATTTATGAGAAGTATCCCATCCACGAGCTGACCGTCCATGCCCGGACCCGTAAAGAGATGTACAAGGGTGCTGTCCATCATGACAGCTACGTGCTGGCGGAGCTGAGCGGGAAACTGCCCCTTTGCTATAACGGCGACCTTTTCACCCCCGGCGACGTTTCCGCCTTTGCCGCGGCGCATCCTGTCACGCAGGCACTGATGCTGGGCCGCGGTCTCATCGGGGACCCTGCGCTGATCCGCCGCTGCCGCGGCGGCGCGGCGGCATCCAGAGAGGAGCTTCGAGCCTACCACGATGAGCTGCTGGTGACCTATCACGAGGGGATGAAAAGTCTCTGGAATGCCATGCTCCATATGAAGGAGCATTGGGTAGGGCTGATGGGCCTTTTTGCCGACGATGGCAGGTGCCGCAAGCGCATGGCCCGGGCCAAAAACGCCGCTGACTATCTCAGCGCCGTGGAAGCTGTATTTTCGTATCTTCCCATGAAGGAGGAAGTGAAATGAGTGCAAATATCAGGGGGACCCTCTATGCGGTGATGGCTGCCTTTTTCTGGAGCCTGCTGGTACTCTTTTCCCGCTGGCTCAACGCCATCGGCATCTATGCGCTGGAGATCGCTCAGATCCGGCTCAGCGTAGGTGCTCTGGCTCTGGCGGTGTACATTTTCTTTTATCACCGGGACCAGTTCCGGATAAGACTCAGAGATATATGGTGCTTTGTGGGCAGCGGCATGGTCAGCGTGCTGCTTTTTACCGTGCTGTACTTCAAGTCGCTGGAGTATGCCAGCATTCCCACGGCCAGTGTGCTGATCAGCATGTCACCCATCTATGTGACCATCAACAGTATGCTGCTTTTTAAGGAGAAGATGACCCGCAGCAAGCTGACGGCCCTGATCATGTCTATCACCGGCTGCGTGCTGGTTTCGGGGATCGCCTCCGGTTTCCACGGCAGTGCGCTGGGCGTGCTGCTGGCTGTGGGCGCCGGCTTCTTCTACTCCTTCTATCCCATTTTCAGCCGTTTTGCCATCAACAAGGGCTATCAGAGCTGGACCATCGTGTTCTATTCCTTCCTGCTGGCCTCCGTGGGCTGTGCCTTTTTCTCCGACTGGGGACATATCGGCCGGACGCTGGTGAGTGCAGGCAGCGCCTGGATGCTTTATCTGGGGCTTGGTCTGCTGACGGGCTTTTTTGCCTATGTGAGCTTTTCCAAGGCGCTGGAGTGCATGGAGTCCTCCCGGGCCACGGTGGCCTCCAGCAGTGAGAGTGCTTTTTGCGTGATTCTGGGCATCCTCTTTTTTGCCGAATGGCCGGATCTGCTGGGCTTTATCGGTCTGGTGCTGATACTCGGAGCTCTATATGTGCTGAACATGGAGAGGAAACAATAAAAAATCCCGTTCCGAAAGGAACGGGATTTTTTGGCATAATTCAGCGGATGGTACGGATTTCGTCGATGACGTTGCCGTCGCGGTAGAAGACCTTGGCGCAGACACGGCCGGTGTTCTCTCGCTTGGCGGGAACGCCGGAGATCTCCTCGGCCACGCGCTTGAGATCGTGGATGTCCACCACATGGATGCCGGCATCCACAAGACGGTCACGAAGCTCGGTGCGCTCGGGGTTTACGGCCACGCCGCGCTGGGTCACCAGCACGTCGATGGTCTTGCCCGGGGTGGTAAGGCAGCCCACGCGGTCGGTGACGATGGGGAGACGGGCACGGACCAGCGGGGCAATGATCATAGCCAGCTTGGCGCCCGCTGCGGTGTCGCTGTGGCCGCCGCTGCCGCCAATGATGCAGCCGGTGGAGTCGGTGTGGACGTTGACGTTGAAGTCAGTGTCGATCTCGGTGGCACCGAGGATAACGGTGTCAAGGCTGTCCACGCAGGAGCTCTTGGAGGCGGGGCCGGCATACTGCATGGCGGAGACCTCACGATGACGGGGGTCGGAGCAGATGGAGGCCACGGCATCCAGGTCGAAGCACTGCACGTCCATCAGAGACTTGAAGCAGCCGGCCCGGAGCATATCCACCATATAGCCGGTGATGCCGCCGAGGGCATAGCTGCCCTGCACGCCCTTGCGGAGCATGATGTCCTTCAGGTACTTGGCAGCGGCCAGGGAGGCGCCGCCGGCGCCGGTCTGGAAGGCAAAGCCGTCCTGCAGCAGGCCGGAAGCCTCGATGACCTTGGCTGCGGTCTCGGCCATGATGAGACCAACGGGGTCACGGGTGATCTTGGTGGTGCCGGAGACGATGCCCTTGGGGTCGCCGATGGACTCCACGGCCACCACGTAGTCGGCGCAGGTCTCGGGCAGAGAAAAGTCGGTGAGGGGGTAGGGCACCAGGTTGTCGGTGACGATGATCACCTTTTTGGCATACTGGGCGTCGGCGAAGGCATAGCCCAGAGAGCCGCAGGCGCTCTTGCCGTGCTTGCCGGAGCAGTTGCCCATGGTGTCGCTGGTGGGAGCAGCCAGAATGGCCAGATCCACGGGGGTGCGGCCCAGCTGCATGTCGCTGGCGCGGCCGCCGTGGGTGCGGAACTCCACGGGCTCCTCCATCAGGCCGTTGACAATCTGCCGGCCGAGGACGCTGGACATGTAGTTGCACTGGAGTTTGCGTACAACACCGCTCTGGATGTGCCCGGCCAGAGGGGCATGACAGTCGAAGAAGCTGGAGGAGTTAACGGTGAGACCCTTGATGCCGAGGGCGGCGATTTCGTCCATGGCCATGTTGAGGACATAGTCACCGTTGCGCAGGTGATGGTGGAAGGAGACGGTCATGCCGTCCTGAAGACCGCAGAGCTGAATGGCTTCACGGAGAGTTTTTACGACCTTATCCACGGCAAAGCTCCTTTCCAAGGCCCAGGGCCTTCGCGGTGTCAATGGTGCGCTGGGCGCGCATAACGATGGGGGCGTCGATCATCTTGCCACGCAGGGCCACGACGCCGGTGCCGCGCTTCTTGCCTTCCTCGATGGCGTCCATGACCTCGTAGGCGTAGGCGATGTCGGCGGCGGTGGGGGAGAATACTTCGTTGATAACGCCCACGTGGCGGGGGGCGATGGAGCTCTTGCCGGTGAAGCCAAGGCTCTTGGCGTACTCGGCGTCCACGCGGATGCCCTCGTCGTCGTTGACGTCGGTGAAGGGTGTGTCGTACACGTCCACACCGGCGGCCTTGGCCGCGCAGACCAGACGCTTGCGGGCGTAGTCGATCTCGTTGCCTTCCTTGGTGCGCTTGCAGCCGAGGTCGGCGGTCAGGTCCTCAGCGCCCAGGAAAAGGGCGCGGACGCGCTTGGAGGCGCAGGCAATCTGGAAAGAATTCTCCACACCCAGAGCGGTTTCGATCAGGGGAAGAAGGCCCACGGTGCCCACTTCCATGCCGTTCTTTTCTTCCAGCATGGTGATCTCCTCATCGATGAGACGAATGGACTCGGCGCTGAAGACTTTGGGGGGCATGATGATGTCGGGCTTGTAGGGGATGAGAGCCGCCAGGTCCTGCTGCCAGTAGGGGGAGTCGGTGGCATTGATGCGGACGATGACGGTGCAGCCGGCGGGACGGGTGTAGCGCAGGGTGTTGCGGACGAGAACACGGGCGGCATCCTTCTGGTCGGGGGCCACGGCGTCTTCCAGGTCGAAGATCACGGCATCGGCACCCAGCTCCTCGCCATGGATGATGACGTTGGGCTTATTGCCGGGCAGGAACAGCATGGAACGGATCATTCGGCTACCTCCTCTGCACGCATAACAGCGGTCTCCACGCGGGCACGGATCACGCAGTCAAGAGCGCCGCGGTCCATGACGCGGACGCGGGCGTTCTCGACGCCCTGCTCCTGCAGGGTCTCCATGACAGCGCTGCGGATGGCTTCGCCAAACTGGAAGAGAACCACGGATTCAACATCGATTTCAATGCCGCTTTCGTTGGGCGCAATGTGTACCAGCACGTCGCTGGACTCAACAGTACCCGCGCTGGCCTCTTTTACGATTCTTTTCACGGATATTCTCCTTTACTTTCCATACGGAATAGGATATATTGTTTCATAACATGATTGGCAGGAGGAAACAGTATGTTCGTACCGAGAACTCTGCGCAACCACTCGTATACCATCTTTTTTGCTCCCCGCGGGAGAAAACGTATCTTTGAGCTGGGCATGCAGATCTCCCAGCAGTACCTGAGCCCCACCGACCAGATCATCGGTCTCATCGGAGA
>SVLG01000063.1 GCA_015068055.1 Oscillospiraceae bacterium
GATTTCCCCACACACTATTTGACTTAGGAGGTGTAATCCAATATGGCACATAAAAAAGGCATGGGCAGCACCCGTAACGGCCGTGACAGCGAGTCTAAGCGTCTCGGGCCCAAGCGCGCCGACGGTCAGTTCGTTCTGGCCGGCAACATCCTTGTCAGACAGCGTGGGACGAAGATCCACCCCGGCACCAATGTCGGCATCGGTGGTGACGACACCCTGTTCGCCCTCGTGGACGGCACGGTGAAGTTCGAGCGCAAGGGCAAGGACCGCAAGATGGTCTCTGTCTACGAGATCGCACAGTAATGATCGTTGTAAGGCGGGAGCAGTGGGCTGTTCCCGCCTTCTTTATTTCTGAAAAGGCAGGTGGAGCATATGGCATCTTCCTTCGTGGATAAGGTAAACATCGTTGTCCGGGCCGGCAAAGGCGGCGACGGCGCGGTGTCCTTTCACCGTGAAAAGTATATAGCGGCCGGCGGCCCCGACGGCGGCGACGGCGGCAAAGGCGGCGACATCATCTTTCAGGTGGACGAGCACATGTCCACCCTGCTGGACTTCCGCTTCAAGCGCAAGTTCATTGCCGAAAACGGCAAGAACGGCCAGAACAAGCGCTGCACCGGTAAGGACGGCGAGAGCATCGTCATCAAGGTCCCCCGGGGCACGCTGATCCGTGAGCGCGAGAGCGGCGGCATCATGGCCGACCTCTCCGACAAGACCCGCGTGGTCATTGCCAGGGGCGGCCGCGGCGGTTGGGGCAACCAGCATTTCGCCACCTCCACCCGTCAGGTTCCGAACTTCGCCAAGCCCGGGCTGGAGGGTGAGGCCTTTGAACTGACGCTGGAGCTGAAGCTGCTGGCGGACGTGGGCCTGCTGGGCTTCCCCAACGTGGGTAAGAGCACGCTGCTGGCCAGCGTGAGCCGTGCCCGGCCCAAAATCGCTGACTATCACTTCACCACCCTCTCCCCCAATCTGGGCGTGGTGTACGTGGACGTAGGCACCTCTTTCGTACTGGCAGACATCCCCGGCATTATTGAGGGCGCCAGCGAAGGCGCCGGTTTGGGTCACGACTTCCTGCGCCACATTGACCGCTGCCGTCTCCTGATCCATGTGGTAGACGTTTCCGGCAGCGAAGGCCGCGACCCCATCGAGGACTTCGAGGCCATCAACAAGGAACTGCGGGAGTACTCCCCCGCCCTGGCCGAGCGCCCCCAGATCGTTGCTGCCAACAAGTGCGACATTCTGGGTGACGACCGGGAAAACATCGAGAAGCTGAAGGCCTATGTCACCGAGCGCGGCTACGAGTTCTTTGAACTCTCCGCCGCCACTACCCACGGCACCCGCGAACTCATGGGCCGTGCCGCAGCGCTCCTCTCCACCCTGCCGCCTATCACCGTTTACGAACCGGATTATATCCCCCCCGAAAACGTCCTCAGCACCGCCGCCGACATTGAGGTCACCCGCTCCGGCAATGTCTGGACGCTGGAAGGCAGCTGGCTGGACCGTCTGGTGGCCCGCACCAACTTCACCGACAACGAAAGCCGTATGTACTTCGACCGTCAGATGCGCAACAACGGCGTTTACGAACGTCTGGAGGAAATGGGCATCGAAGACGGCGAGTTCATCAACATTCAGGGTATGGAATTTGAGTATCGAAGCTAATATAAAAGCCGCCACCAGCGGCTCTTATATTATGTAAACTTATCGGAGGTTTTGTCTTTGAAAGAGAAAAAGCCCATTTCCATTCTTCTCCCCATCCTATACTGGACCTGTGCGGTGGTATGGAGCATCAATGTTGGCCTTCACTTTTATTACGATACCTTTGATTTTGCCTCTTTCAGGGTAATACTGGACATCGCCTGCGCTCTGCTTTGGATCGCTGCGGCCATCATTCAGACCATTCGCTACAAAAACCAGAGCAAATAATTATGTAAACTAAAAGCCTCTCCTTTCGGAGAGGCTTTTCATCTTAGATAAAGCGGAAGGGAGAGGGATCACCCAGCAGGCGACGAAGACTGCCCACGGCGGAGACGGGGGTATAGGCGCCGGTGATGGAGCCGTTGGCCAAACTGGTGATCTGCAGCTCAAAGCGGACGCCGTCGCCCTCCACGTAGATGTGGTGGGAGTTGGTATCCACCGCCGGGTCGGAAATAATCTTGGACACGGTCTTGTCAAAGCCGATGCCGGCCAGAGCGATGGAGGCATGGACGTTCACGTTGCGGGGATAGAGGGCACAGGCTTCGCGGGTGGGTCCTTCATAGACCACGGTGCGCTCGGTATCCTCGCGGCCAAGACTCTGAGGACTCTTTTCCGTCTCAATCACTACACGCTTCAGGAGCGGACGGCTGTCGTAGATGCCGTCGATACCCAGAATGGCGCCGTGGGGCAGATAGACATGGTGACCGTATTCCGCGCACCATTTCTCTACATTGGCCTGAAAGGCGGCATCCTGATAGGCCGTAACCGAGAACATCAGGAGGTCGGCATTCTTGAGGATCTGCTCCGCATTTTCCTTGAGGACAGACGCGGTGGCGCACTCTATCACAAGATCGGTTTCGGCCAGCAGGGCAGCATCAGGCTCTTTGATCACAGCGATACCGGGAACCTTTTCCGGGTCAAGAAAAGGATCCTGAATGAAACTCACGCTGCACTCTTCACGGGTATTGAGATAGCTGAGCATCTTCTGTCCGATTTTTCCGCAGCCGAGAAACGCGATTTTTTTATACATAAGGCATCCTCCTTCGTAGTGGTGTATTCAATATAACCCCGGAATAAGCCAAAACGCAACATCAAAAAATGAATAATCTTATAAATAAAATCAATACATATAATAGGCACCCAAAGCGTCCCGCATCTCAAAGTATGCATCGTGCTGACGCCATCCGCCATGGGTGGAGTTGCCGGATATGCCCACCACCTTCTCCGTATTGGGCAGGATGCTCAAAAGCCAATAGTAGTCATCATAGCTGACGGACGGGCTCAGATACCAGAGCCGCTCCAGATCCACCATCTGTTCCAGCAGGTATTCATCCTGTACATCATTATAGCAGATATTCAGATGCCGCAGCGAAGGACACTCCAACAGGGGCGCGATCTCCGTGAATTTGCAGCCGAACAGCTCCAGGTACCACAGCTCCTGCAAGCCCGCCAGCGGTGTAAGGTCATCCACATAGGTATCCGCCATAATAAGGTAGCGCAGCTTGGGCATGTGGCTCACAAACTCACAGTTGGAGAAATACATATGCCCCAGATCCAGCGCCACCATGTCTTCACAGTACTTTAAAACCTCCACACCTTCATTGTCAAGAGGACAGTACTTGGTGCGATCCCCCTGGAAAATGGTGCCGATGAAGCTGGTCTCATCGGTGCGCAGATAGTAGCTGTGGCCAAAATAGACCGTCCAGACAAAGCGCACATTCTCATGGCGCTTGTTGAGGGCATCCATATCCTCGTTGCTGATGCCGCAGTCGCTCATAATGACCTTTTCCAGTTTCGGCAGCAGGGGCAACAGAGCCTCCAGCTCCGCGGCATTCTCAAGGGCCGTGCCGGAAAAGTCCAGTTCCATAACATCGGTATCAAACGTCTGCCCATACAGAGAGATCTCCGCATGGATCATGGTCTCCGGAAAGGCTTCCCGCAGCTGCAGAAGCGTTTCATTATCATAGCCACAGCCGCTGACATCCAGCGAAGAAAGCCGGGTGAACTGTGGGGCCGCATTCAGGAGTTCCTCTGCCGAAATTTCCTCGGCAGCATACGCCTCCACATCAGCGGAAACCGACTCACCGCCAAGCTCGATAAACTGCGGGACTTCCTCCACTTCTTCAACAATCACCGGCTCCACCGGTACCTGTTCTTCCGCGCAGCCGGCCAAAAGCAGAAGCGCCGCGCAAAGCAAAGCAAGTTTTTTCATAATACGCCTCACCGAATCTTCCGGCACTCAAGATAGAAACGCTTATCCCGGGCGTGACCGATGGAAAAGCTCTTGCGGGGGAAGGGGCCGCTGCGCTCCACCGAGGTGAAAAGCTCCGTCTTGTCCATGGCAGGCAGCACCATGGCGCAGCAGCCCTTCTCGCGGCCCATGGCAGCCACGGTATCATCTCCGTGTATATAGTCGATACGGCCGCTGTGACGCTTGAGATAGTCCAGCGCAAAGCGCTCGGCAGCGCCGATGGTTTCGCCAATGGTAAGGCCGCATACTACGACCTCACGCTCTCCCTCCGCGGTGATGCAGCGGATATGATGCGCCTCGCCCTCCCGGGAAACGCCGGCGAAGAAGCTCTCCGCCTCGTCCAGAAAGGCTTCCGTATCCGTATCCAGCAGAAGCCGGTGGATGGGCTCAAAGTCAATGGCCGCTTCATGAATGTTGTTGAGCTCCACCAACGCATAGCGGGCCGGGTGCTTTTCCCGCTCCGCCTCGCTGAGACTCTCGCGGATATCCAGCCAGCAAAGCCGGGCCGTGGCCAGAGAGTGGTTACCATCACCCATGGCCATGGCCATGTCGGCATCCCCGGTCAGGCTGCGGATGGCAGCGCTGACCGCCTCAGCCTCGTCGCCGCAGACACGCCAGCCGGTGATGTGGCCGCTTCCCTGCATCAGATCAAAGTCATAGACCTTTTCAAGTCCGCCCTTACGCGCCTCCAGAGTGCCCAGCACGCGGTCCTCCGCATCGTTCATAAGTACCATGGCGTGGGGCATTTCCAAAACGGCGCCCTTGCGAACCTTCACCCGGGGAGGCAGGCGCTCGGCCACGGTGTCCTCGGTGGAACGGATGGCAGCATGGGAGCCGGGGGTAAAGTCATACTGTTCCAGATCCACTGCGCCGACAAGGCCCCGGCGGAGGCGACCGTCGCTCTGCTGCCGCTCCAGATAAATAAAAGAGTCCTCCAGCACCCGGAACACATTCTCCCGCAGGCATCGTTCCATTTCAGCGTTGATGCGCGTTTCCGCCCCCTCAGCCCGCTCCGTTTCCAGCCAGGCCTCCGGCAGCATAAGACGAAGGGCAGAGTCCGCCTCACCAACCAACCGCTCACACTCGGCCCAGTACCCGGGCTCGGAGGTAAACTGGTCGCAGGCGATAACCGCCCACTTGCTCATATCCCCTGCGGCGGGGATCAGAATATCCGCAGTATTGAAAAGTTCCATCATTTCTGTCCTTCTTCCGTTACGGGCTGAGCCACCTGGCGGAAAAGCTGCGCCTTCTCAAAACGCAGATTTCCGTAGAAGGTGTCCGCATTCATCATATAAAGCTCGGTTTTGGCTGCATCGCCCATCTGATCAAAGGCGATATGTCCGGTGACGCCGTCATAGCTGACATCCCCGATGACCTTGGAAACCTCCGCAGGATCCGTAGAGGAGGCAAGCTCGATGGCGCTGACGGCCACCATATAGGCGTCGTAGGCAAGGGCCGAAGCGGAATTCACCGCATCGGTGCCGCCGTTGGCCTCCAGCCGGCGGGGATCCGCCCGGAGCCAGTCCTGGAAGCCCTGGACAAAGGCCTTGCATTCTTCGTTGCGCTCCACGGCAAAGGGAGTGGCGCAGGAGACATACATATAGGTTTCCAGCGGGGCCGCGCCAATTTCGTCGGTATCCCAGTTGTCATCACCCAGAATGCTGAACTTTACATTGGCCGCCGCACATTCCTGAATGAGCTGCACGCCCTTGTGAACGGGAATGGGTGCAAAGAGAATGTCGGCATTGCTGTTGGTACAGCCGAGGATATAGTCGGCAAAGTTATTGAGGTTCGTCGTGTAAATGTTGTACTCCACCTCGGTAACGCTGGTGATAACCTTGCCGCCGAGGGCCTTAAACTCGTCGATAAAGGCCTGACAGAGCAGCTTATCGTAGTCTCTGTCCGATTGGGCCAGACAGTATGCATTCCGGGCACCGTATTCCCAGGCATACTGGGCCAGCATCCTCCCCTGCCACTGGTCCAGATAGCAGACACGGTAGTAGTTGGGATGGTTGGAGGTAACGTTGGGGTCGGTGCAGGTGATGCCGATGACGCTGATGCCGGCATCCTCAAAGTTGCTGGCGGCCACGTTGCAGCAGGTGGAGTCATAGCAGCCCAGCGCAACGGCCACGTTCTCCTCCGCCAGTTCCCGGGCCACATAAACGCTCTCCACCACGGAGGACTGGTTGTCCTTCACGAGCAGCTGCACCGTATGGGCCTCACCGTTGATGATAGCACTGGGGCGCACCGTACGGGCATACTCCACGCCAAGGCGCTCATAATTGCCGTAAAGGGCATCCTCACCGGTGATGGGCTCAAAGAGGCCGATCTTGACAAATTTATCCTCCACCTCGCCGCGGCCACAGCCGCCAAGGGCGCACAGCAGCGCCAGACACAGGAGAAGGCAACATACTTTTTTCATGTAACGATCCTCCGGGACGGGTTTTCATTCAGTAACAAGGTATTATACGCCATTCCTGCCGATTTGGCAAGGAAAAAGCCGGAGGCGGAAGCCCCCGGCTCTTTGTCTCATTAAGTACCCAGATACGCGGCCTTGACGGCCTCGTCCCGGAGGAGTTCCTCGCCGCTGCCGGAGAGGGTGATGCGCCCGGTCTCCATGACATAGGCGCTGTGGGCTACCTGCAGGGCCATGTTGGCGTTCTGCTCGATGAGCAGGATAGTAACACCCTGACGGTTGATCTCCTTGATGATGTCAAAGATACCCTTAACGATGATGGGGGCAAGACCCAGAGAAGGCTCGTCCATCATCAGAAGCTTGGGCCGGCTCATCAGTGCCCGGCCCACGGCCAGCATCTGCTGCTCACCGCCGGAGAGGGTGCCGCCCAGCTGCCAGGAGCGCTCCTTCAGCCGGGGGAAGAGCTCGTAGACCCACTCCAGGTCCGAGCGGATGTCGTCGCTGCGGGTATAGGCGCCCACCTTCAGGTTCTCCAGAACGGTCATGTCCGGGAAAATGCGGCGGCCTTCGGGAACGAGGGTGATGCCCTTTTTCACGGTGGCGGTGGGATCGCGGCCGGTGATATCGTCGCCCCGGAAGTTGATGGAGCCGCTGACGGGCTTTACCAGACCGGCGATGGTGCGGAGAGTGGAGCTCTTGCCGGCGCCGTTGGCGCCGATGAGCGTAACGATCTCGCCCTCGTTGACATCGAAGGAGATCTTCTTCACGGCCTCGATGCCGCCGTAGTTGACCTGAAGGTCACGAATGCTCAGAATCGTATTGTTCATTCTTCCGTCACCCCCAGATAGGCTTCGATAACGCGCGGGTTGGCCTTGATCTCGGCGGGCTCGCCGTGGGCGATCTGCTTGCCGAAGTCAATGACGTAGATGTGGTCGGAGAACTGCATGACGAGATCCATGTGGTGCTCGATCATGAGGATGGTGAGATCGTACTTTTCCCGGGTCTTCACGATGAACTCACCCAGCTCCTGCGTCTCCTGGGGGTTCATACCGGCGGCCGGCTCGTCCAGAAGGAGGAGTTTGGGGGCGGTGGCCAGAGCCCGGGCGATCTCCAGACGGCGCTGCAGACCGTAAGGCAGACTGGTGGCCAGCTCGTCCTTGTACTGCAAAAGGCCCTGCTCCGCCAACAGCGCCGTGGTCTCCTCACGCATACGCCGCTCCTCGGCTGCGCTGAGACGGAAGGTGGCGCTGAACACATTGTGGTCAGCCCGCATATGCTTGGCGGTGAGAACGTTGTCAAACACCGTCATGGACTTCCAGAGACGGATGTTCTGGAAGGTACGGGCGATGCCCTTTTTGGTGATGACGTCGGGCGTGGGGTTGATGACCTTTTCCTTCAGGTAGAGCTCGCTGTTCTGGCCCTGATAGGTCTTGCGCATTTTCCCCTCGGGGTGGGCGCTGACGATGCACTCGCCGTTGAAGTGGACACGGCCGTTGGTGGGCTGGTACACGCCGGTGATGCAGTTGAAGGCCGTGGTCTTGCCGGCGCCGTTGGGGCCGATGAGAGCCACGATCTGGCCTTCCTGGACCTCGATGGAGAGGTTGTCCACGGCCACCACGCCGCCAAACTGCATGGTGACATTTTCAAGCCGCAGCATTTCCTTAGCCATTGCTCTCGCCTCCCTCCGTGGTTTCCGCAGTCTTTTTGTTTTTGCCGTTGACGATACGGTCAGCAAGCTTTTTGAAGCTCAGCTCCCGGTCGCCCATGATGCCTTTGGAGAAGAAGAGCACGACCACCATGATGATCACGCTGATCACGGCCATACGGAAGCCGTTCTTGAAGAGACCGGGGGCAGAGATGCCCAGGAACTTGCCGGCGTCGAGACCGCGCAGCAGCCACTCGAGACTGGTGATGTAGAGGAAGCTGGTCAGCACCGAGCCGGTGATGGAGCCGATGCCGCCGATGACCACGATGAGGAGGATCTCATAGGTCATGGTGCTCTTGAAGGAGAGAGCCTGCAGGGTGCCCATGTACATGGCCAGCAGACCGCCGCCCATGCCGGCGAAGAAGGAGCTGATGATGAAGGCCATGCGCTTATGCTTGGCAAGGTTGATGCCCATGGCCTCGGCGGCGATCTCGTCGTCACGGATGGCCTTGAAGGCCCGGCCGTAGGAGGAGTTCACCAGCAGCACGATCACCGCAATGAAGGCGCCGATGAGGATGATGTAGGCGGTGGCATTTTCAAAGTCGGGGTAGCTCTTGAGGAGGTTGGAGCCGTTGGTCAGGGGGCCCAGGTTCTTCCATTGGAAGAAGGCACGGAGGATCTCCGCAAAGCCCAGCGTGGCAATGGCCAGATAGTCGCTCTTGAGCCGGAGGACGGGCAGACCGATGAGGTAGGCAAACACGGCCGCCAGCAGGCCGCCCAGCAGCAGCGCCACCAGAATGCCCACGGTGGTGCCGATGTTTTCGCCCAGGAAGCCCGCAAAGAACTCGGGGATGGAGAACTGCACCAGACCGCCGTCGTAATACTGATACACGGTGGGGCGCTTGTCCATGGGGATGCTGAGGATGGCGTAGGTGTAGGCGCCCAACAGCATGAAGCCCGCCTGACCCAGGGAAAAGAGACCGGTAAAGCCGTTGAGCAGGTTCATGGAAACGGCCACCAGAGAGTAAACCGCCGCCTTCTTGACGACCTTGATGGCGATGTGGTAGCTGGGCAGAGCCGCATCCAGCACGGAGACCGCCGCCAGCAGGAGGATGAGAGCGCAGGCCGCCAGAAGGGTTTCGGTACGCTTCGTGTCTTTTCTGAGATTGTTCATCCGATGACCCTCCTTACACCTTGTCGGTGACCTTCTCGCCAAAGATGCCCGTGGGCTTGACGCAGAGGATCACAATGAGCAGGGCAAAGGTAAAGGCGTCCGAGAAGGTGGACATGCCGAGACCCTTGACGATTTCCTCGCAGAGACCGATGATGAACGCACCCACCACGGCGCCGGGAATGGAGCCGATGCCGCCGACCACCGCCGCAATAAAGGCACGCAGACCGGGCAGAGCGCCGGAGGTGACCGCCACGGAGGGGTAGTTGGTGAAGTAGAGGATGGAGCCGACGGCCGCCAGGAAGGAGCCGACGATAAAGGTAAAGGAAATAACGGAGTTTATCTTCACGCCCATGAGCTGCGCCGTTTCAAAGTCCTTGGCAGCGGCGCGCATACCCATGCCGATCTTGGTCTTTTTGATAAGGTAAACCAGAACAAACACCAGCGCCAGCGTAAGGACGGGGGTCACCAGCGTAACACGCTTGGTGGAGGCGCCGAAGATGGTAATCATGTCGGAGATCCAGGGGATGGGGTTGGTCACAGGCTGGGGAACGCCGCCGGTGAGGTAGAAGGCCAGGTTCTGGATCAGATAGCTCACGCCGATGGCGGAGATCATCAGAGACATACGGGGGGCGCTGCGCAGAGGCTTATAGGCCGCACGCTCAATGGCAAAGCCCAGAGCCACCGTAAGCACCAGCACCAGAGGAATGGAAAGATAGAGCGGCATGGCCGTGGTGGAATAGACCATGAGGAGGCCGGCCACCATAAAAACATCGCCATGTGCGAAGTTAATGAGACGCAGGATGCCGTAAACCAGCGTGTAGCCGATGGCGATGAGCGCATACTGGCCGCCGGAGGATATCCCGTTTATAATATAGGGAAGCATAGTACAGCCCCTTTCCACAAGTATGAAAAGCAATGAATAAGCTCAAACTTGGCGGCGCTTTTCAGCGCCGCCAAGCCGAAGTGTTTTACTTTAGCGCAAAGGCTCAGGCAACACCCTGAACGGCCACGAACTCCCAGATACCGGCCTCGGTATTGGCAGTCTTGATGTAAGCCTGGTCACGGATGGCATCGCCGATGTCGTCGAACTGGATGAAGCCGCAGACACCTTCGTAGGTGACGCCGGGCAGAGCCTCGAGAACGGCAGCGGGATCGATGGAGCCGGCAGCCTTCAGAGCCTCAAGGGCGGTGAAGTAAGCGTCGTAGCCCATGGCGGTGACGGCGGAGACCATGTCGTTGCCGCCGTTGTTGGTCTTGGCGTCGGCGTTGGCATTGATCCACTCCTTGATGCCGCCGTCGAACTCAGCGTTGCCGCCTTCCTGGTAGAAGGTGGTGACGAAGACGTCGACGTCCTTGCCGGTGGTGCTCTCAACGACCATGTTGTTGTCCCAGGTGTCGGAGCCCAGCAGAGCGCCTTCGTAACCCTGAGCAGCAGCAGCCTCGATGATCAGCTGAGCGTAGTTGGTGGAAACGGGAGCGCAGATGACGCCGGCGCCGGCAGCCTTGGCGTTCTCAATGTAGGAAGCGAAGTTGCTGTTGCCCTCGGGGAAGTCCTCGGAGACAACGGTGCCGCCCAGAGCCTCAAAGGCCTGAGTGAAGTAGTAAACCACGCCCTGGTCGTAGTCGCTGCCCAGCATGGCGAGGGTGTAAGCGGTGTCAACGCCCAGCTCGTTGTAGGCGTAGTTGGCGAGAACGGTGCCCTGGAAGGGATCCAGGAAGCAGATGCGGAAGTAGACTTCGCAGTCAGCGGTGACGTTGGGGTTGGTGCAGGTGACGCCGATGGCGGGCACGCCGGCCTCGGCAAAGACGGTGCCGCCGGCCATGGAGACGCCGGAACCGTAGGAGCCCAGAACGATGCTGACATCCTGGTTCACCAGCTCAGCAGCGGCGGAGGGGCCGTTCTCAGCGGTGGTGCGGTTG
>SVLG01000064.1 GCA_015068055.1 Oscillospiraceae bacterium
TGTACTCGGAGTTGGAGCTGATCTTGATGGAGACGGCGCCGGTGCGCGGCTCGATGCGGGAGACGATACCGGTGAGGATCTCATGCTCCTTGCTGGTGAACTCGTCGTAGATCATGCCCCGCTCGGCCTCGCGGATGCCCTGGATGATGACCTGCTTGGCGGCCTGAGCGGCGATGCGGCCAAACTCCTTGGTGTCCACGGGAATGTTGATCTTGTCGCCCACGCGGGCCTTGGGAGAGTGGAGAAGGGCTTCGTCCAGCGTAAGCTCCAGAGCGGGGTCGTCCACTTCTTCCACCACGTCCATCTCCACGTACATGCTGATGGACTTCTTTTTCTCGTTGACGTCTACAACAATGTTCTCGGCGCACTCGGGGTTGTCGCGCTTGTAGGCGGTCAGCAGAGCCTGCTGGATTTTTTCCAGCATATATTCCTTGGGGATGCCCTTTTCTTTTTCAATCTCGGCTATGGCCAGAAAAAATTCAGCGTTCATCTTTCAGCGAACTCCTTATTATCGTATTCTTAAAACTCTACGCGCAGCCGTACCTGTGCCACCTGCGCCTTATCAAAAGAGACGGCCTCGCCGTTGATCTCCAGAGTGACAGCTCCGTTATCGTAGCCGACGAGCTTTCCGACATGGCTCTTGGCACCGTTTACGGGCTGATAGTGCTTCACTTCGACCAGAGCGCCCATATAGCGCTCAAAGTCACCCGGCCGCTTAAGTTCGCGCTCGGCTCCGGCGGAACTGACCTCGAAAACATAGGCCTCCTGAATGGGATCGGCCTCGTCCAGCAAAGGATCCATCGTGCGGGACATGGCCTCGCAGTCGTTGATGGAAACGCCGCCTTCTTTATCGATGTAGATGCGCAGATACCACTGCCCGGCTTCCCGGAGATACTCCACATCCCAGATTTCCAGCCCCAGCTCCCGCGCAACCGGCTGGGCCAGCTGTGTTACTTTTTCCGTTACTTTGCTCATGCGATCACCGTTTTCCAGTTTCTGACATTTTATTTACAATCAACAAAAAGAGTGGGTTTGGCCCACTCTTACACGGTCATATGCTTGGAACGTGTTCAGTATACCATAAAGCTCCGTGGATTGCAAGCTATTATTTATTATAAAGTAGAGCCGTATAAGGGAGTGAGTTCTCTGTTATTGTGTGGAAAGATTATAAAAATGCCCCCTCATCCGAGGGGGCATTTTGCTTAGCGATCCAGATAGAAGCTCCGGACGCCCTTATAGGTCATGTAGCAGTCAAACTTGCTGACAGTTTCGTAAGGGGCATGCATGGAGAGGACGGGAACACCGGCATCAATGGTGTCGATGTTGCGGTTGGCCATGAAGAGGGCCACAGTGCCGCCGCCGCCCTGATCCACCTTGCCCAGCTCTGCCATCTGCCAGACGACACCGTTGTCGGCAAAGATCTTCCGCAGGGTGCCTACCACCTCGGCGGAAGCGTCGCTGCTGCCGGACTTGCCGCCCCGGCCGGTAAACTTGCAGATACCCATGCCGTAGTTGGCCTTGGCGGCGTTGCGCTTCTCGCTGACCTCGGGGAAGAGGGGGTCAAAGGCATTGCAGACGTCGGCGGAGATGCAGAAGCTGTGGGCGAAGCAATCGCGCAGACGCACATCCTGCACTTCGCAGAGTTCTTCCATGAACCACTCAAAGGCGCTGCTCTGCATACCGGCCACACCCATGGAGCCGATCTCCTCCTTGTCGGCGAGGATGCAGACGGCGGTGCGCTCGGGATCTTCGATCTCGCAGATGGCGGCCAGCTCTGCAAAGGCGCAGACCCGGTCGTCGTGGCCGTAGCCGCCGATGAGAGAGCGGTCCAGACCCAGCTCACGGACATCGTGGGCGGGGACGGCTTCCAGCTCGGCAGAGAGAAAGTCCTCCTCGGTAATGCCGTAGCGGTCGTGGAGCAGGGAGAGAACGGCCAGCTTCACCCGGTCCTTGCCTTCGTCGGCGTAGGGAATGGAACCGATGAGGAGGCTGAGGTTTTCGCCCTGCACGATTTCGGAGGCAGTCTTGGCCATCTGATCCTTGCCCAGATGGGGCAGGAGGTCGGTGATCACAAAGCGGGGATCTTCGGCATCCCGGCCGATGACCACGTCGATGGTCTCTCCGTCCTTTTTGGTGACCACGCCGTGAAGCTCCAGAGGAATGGTCAGCCACTGGTACTTCTTGACACCGCCGTAGTAGTGAGTCTTGAAATAGGCAAATTCGCTGTCCTCGTAAAGGGGCAGCTGCTTAAGATCGAGACGGGGGGCGTCCACGTGGGCGGCGGCGATGTTGGCGCCACAGTCCAGAAGCTCTGTGCCCATGACGGCCAGCATCAGGCCCTTGCCCCGGTTGTTGTAGTAGATCTTGCTGCCGCTTTTGAGATCCATGCCCCGCTGATAGGCCACAAAACCGTGGGCCTCGGCGTAGGCAATGGCGTCCCGGACGGCTTCCCGCTCGGTGCGGGCGCTGTCCAGAAACTGCATGTACTCGCCGCAGTAGCGTTCCAGCTCCAGCCGCTCCTCGGTGTCGATGAGGTCATAGCCGTTTTTCTGCTCGTAAAAAAGTTCTTCGCGCATGGTATATCCTCCTTATAAAAGCTGACGGAAAAGCCTCCGGCAGCTCTCCCTGAATTCTTCTTCGGTGCCGTTGTTGTACAGGAGATGTGTGCAGCTCTCCTTATAGTATTCGTCTTTCTGCTGGGCGTCTATGCGCAGGGCGGCATATTCTTCCGTGATGCCGTCCCGGGCCATGATCCGTGCCATGCGCTTTTCCCGATCGGCCAGCACGCCGAAGGTAAAGCAGCATTTTTTGTCCATACCGCTTTCGATCAGCGCCACGGCATCCAGAGCTGCCAGTGTTCCTCCGGCCATGGCGTGTTCTTCCATGAGCCGCTCACATTCTGCGTCCACGAAGCGGTGGGTGATGGTGTTCAGCTCTGCCAGCGCTGCTTCGTCAGCAAAGACGATGCGACCGAGAGCCTTTCTGTCCAGCTTTCCGTCTTTGTATACGTTCCCGAAGCGGGCGCAGAGAGCTTCGCGCAGTTCATCGGAGCTTTCCGTCAGCCGGTGGTACACCGCGTCGCAGTCAAGAATCAGCGCGCCCATCTGCTCCAGCTCCCGCAGCGCCGTGGTCTTGCCGCAGCCGCTGCCGCCGGTGATGCCTACCACAGTCATTCGTTTCCGCAGGGCCTTGGCGATGGCCTCCCGGGAGAGAGCTCCCTGCCGCAGCACGCGGTAGGGCGTCCGGGACATGTCCAGCAGGGTGGATTCCGTGCCCACCCGGCATTCGCCGCCGTCCAGCACCGTCTCGATCTGCCCGCCAAAGTAGCCGAGGACGGTTTCGGCGTTTTTGGGACTGGGCTGGCCGGAAGGGTTGGCCGAAGGCCCGGCCAGCGGCAGACCGCAGTCGCGCAGCAGGGCAAGCGTCAGCGGATGATCCGGGCAGCGCAGCCCCACGGTCTCTCCCCCAGCCCGGACGATGTAAGGGACGCAGTCTTTGGCCGGCAGCACAAGGGTCAGCGGTCCCGGCCAGAATTGTTCGGCCAGATAGCGGGCGGCTTCCGGGATGTTTTTGCAGTAGCGGTCCATGGCTTCGGCGCCGGGTACCATGAGGGCCAGCGGCTTTACCTCCGGGCGGCCCTTGATCTCATAGAGGGCCTGTACGGCCTTTTCGTCCAGCCCATTGACGCAGAGTCCGTAGACGGTCTCTGTGGGTACGGCGGCAAAACCGCCGGAGCGTAAAGCATCGGAGGCGATGGGTATTTCGGAACGGTTTTTGATGACTTTCGTTTCCACTTATTTCTCCTTGAGTCTTGCGGCCTCGTCGGCGGTGAGAAGGGCGTCCATGATCTCGTCCAGCTCGCCGTTCATGACGGCATCCAGCCTGTGCAGGGTGAGGCCGATGCGGTGGTCGGTGACGCGGCTCTGGGGAAAGTTATAGGTACGGATGCGCTCGCTGCGGTCGCCGCTGCCCACCTGACTCCTGCGCTCCGCGGCTACGCTGGCTTCCTGCCGCTGCCGTTCGGCGTCTGCCAGCCGGGAGGCAAGAATGCTCAGAGCCCGGGCCTTGTTTTTATACTGACTGCGCTCATCCTGACATTCCACCACCGTGCCGGTGGGGAGGTGGGTCACACGGATGGCGCTGGAGGTTTTGTTCACCTTCTGGCCGCCCGCGCCGGAGGAACGGAAGGTGTCGATCTGTACGTCGTTCAAGTCCAGTTGAAATTCCTGCTCGTCCGCTTCCGGCAACACGGCCACGGTGCAGGCGCTGGTGTGGATGCGGCCCTGGGTCTCGGTCTCCGGTACCCGCTGCACCCGGTGGACGCCGCTTTCAAACTTCAGCCGGGAATAAGCACCCTGTCCGTCCACCAGAAAGCTGATCTCCTTGATACCGCCCAGCTCCGTTTCGTTGATATTGGCGATCTCGGTTTTCCAGCCCCGCTGCTGGGCGTACATGGAGTACATCCGGTAGAGGTCGGCAGCGAAAAGCGCCCCTTCCTCGCCGCCCACGCCGGCGCGGATTTCCACGATGACGCTGCGGCTGTCCCGGGGGTCTTTGGGGAGAAGGAGTTTTTTGATCTCTTCGGCGCAGTCTTCCAGCGCGGCGCGGAGAGCGGGCAACTCTTCGCGGGCCAGCTCGCCCAGTTCCGCGTCCTGCAGCATTGCCTCTGCGTCGCTCAGCTGCGCGGTGAGAGTCTTATGGCGGAGGAAAGCCTCCACCAACGGCTGCAGCTCCGTAAGTTCTTTATTCAGTGCGGCACAGCGCTCTATGTCCGCGTAGGTCTCCGGTTGGGCCAGCTCGGCCTCTATGCCGCGGTATTTTCTTTCGATTTCCTTTACTTTTTCCAGCATGCGTGTTCCTTAAATATGGTATTCCAGTACCTGCGCCACGGAGAAGTCCTCCAGCTGAAGGTAGTATTCCGCGCAGTCCAGCAGCGCCTGCATGGGCACAATGCCCGTGACCTCGCTGCCCACCACGCCGATGCCGTAGCGTTTTGCCTCCATTTTTACCAGCTCGAATACGCTGTACATGGAGCTTTTGCTGTAGTCGGTGAGATTCATGGATACCTGAGCGAGGTTGCGGTCTTCCAGCATGATGCCCAGAGCCTTGACGTAGCGGAGACCGCCGCCCAGATGCCGCACCCGCCGGGCGATGGCCTGAGCGATCTCCACGTTGGAGGTGTTAAGGGTTACATTATAGAAGATAAGGGGCATCCGCGCACCAATGGCGGTGGCGCCGCCGGTGGGGTGGCAGTGGTCCGGGCCGTAGTCCGGTTTCCATTTGGGGTCTTTCATCTTTTCAGCCAGACCTTCAAACTGGCCCTTGCGTATGTCGGCCAGATCGATGCGGTGGGGGGCGGTGGCAGATTTTTCATAGAGGTAGAAGGGCTGGCCGAATTTTTCGGCGGCTTCTTCCGCCACAGCCTTGGCCAGCGCGTCGCAGTCTTCGATGCTGCAGTTGCGCACCGGGATAAAGGGAACTACGTCCACGCAGCCGATGCGGGGGTGGTTGCCCTCGTGCAGATTCATGTCGATCAGCTCCTGAGCGCAGCCGATGGCTTCCACCATGGCTGTCTTCAGGGGTTCCGGCTCGCCGATGACCATGACCACACAGCGGTTATGGTCCGGGTCGGTGGAATAGTCCAAAAGCTTCAGTCCCCGCCTGGCCCGGAAGGCGTCAACGATGCGCTCCACCTTTTTGAGATCTCTGCCCTCGCTGAAATTCGGTACGGACTGGATCAGAATTTTGTCATCCATAGCGGTCCCTCCGGAAGGTTTTTTACCATTATAACAAATGCCTGCCGCACCTTGCAAGAGAGTTGTCGCGGCGGCTGAAATCTGTTATACTGTCTTTTTAAGGAGGTGGGCCCATGTTGAAAGTGACCATGCTGCAAACGCCGCGGATTGAACTGGATGGAGAGGACGTCTCTTTGCCTTTCAAGCGGGCGGACGCGCTTTTATATTATATGTTGGTGCAGCGCAGTGCCACCCGGCAGGAACTGATTGCCCTCCTCTGGGAAGGCTGCGATGAGGCCACCGGCCTTAAAAACCTGCGCAATGCCCTTTATACCCTGAAGAAAGCCCTTGGCGGCGATGTGCTGCTATCTCCCCAGAAATCTCTGGTGGTGGTCAATGAAGACTGGGAGATCGAGAGTGACTACGACCGCTTTGTGCGCCGGGGTGACTTCTCTGCCTATGAAGGGCCGTTTTTACAGGGGTTTTCGGTGAAACGGGCCTTTTCCTACGATGAGTGGCTCAGCCGTACCCGGGAAAGGCTTCGGGAACGGTATCTGGGTGAGCTGAATCAGCGGGCCCGGGCGGCCCATGCCGCCGGGGATGATCGCGGTGCGGTGCATTGGGGTCAGACCTATCTTAGGGAGGAGCCCTATGACGAGAGCATGGCCTCCTTCCTGATGGAACGCTACCGGGAGGGACGGAAGTTCCCGGCAGCGGCGCAGGTCTATCAGAAGCTCCGGGACTGTCTGTCCCGGGAACTGGGCGTGGCCCCTCAGGAGAGTACCACGCTGCTTTACTATGAGATTATGAACCAGTGGAACGACGGCAGTGCCGAGCTGGACGAAAACGCTGAGGGCCGGTGGGTGCCTGCGGGGCGGGAGAGTGACTTCGCGGCCCTGCGCGCAGCGCTGAGTTCCTTCGCTGCCGGGGCGGCACTCCGCTGCTCCCAGCTTCTTCGGGGAGAAACCGGCAGCGGTAAGAGCGAACTGATCGGTACCCTTTTGAGCCGGAGCGATCTCAGCGAGCTGCTTGTTTTGAAAAGCTATTGCCTGCCCTCGGAAGCCGGGGCGGCTCTGGCCCCCTGGGAACGGCTTCTGCTGCCCCTGCGGGAGTTTGCCCGGGAGGAGGGGCTTGACGGCGGAGAGGATATGGAACGACTGGACGAGCGGCTTTTGCTGCTCTTCACGGTGGTGAGCCGCCGGAAACGTATTCTGCTGGTGCTGGAGGATCTCCAGTGGGCGGACGAGGCCAGCGTGCAGCTTCTGGAACGGCTGCTGCGCCATGCGGAGAGCGGGACGCTCATGGCTCTTTTGAGCTCCCGCCTGATTGCGCCTCAGAATGTTCGCCAAGCTCTTGAGGCCCTGCAGAACGACGGGCTCCTCCATGCCAGACGGCTTTTTCCCCTGAACCGGGAGCAGACGGAGGAACTGCTGCGAAACGAACTGGGCGATGAGACGGCCGAAAAGCTGGCCGACAGTTTTTACAGCCAGACCGGCGGCAACCTTCGCCTGCTGATGGAACTCAGCGAGGCCTACCGCCGCCACGGCAGTCTTCATGCCTCTCTGGAGAGACTGGCGGATATCCTGCTGGATCGTCTCCGTCGACTCAGCGTGGAGGGGACGCAGGTCATGCAGTGCCTTACGGTTTTTCCGGAAAGTGCGCCTTACGGGGCGCTGCTGGAAATGCTGTACCGGGATGACCGCCGTCTGGATGCCGGACTGGAGGAACTGCGTCAGCTGGGCGTGGTGGAAGAGCGGCGGGGAGAGGAGACGGGCTTTGCCTTTATCCATGAGCGCATGCGGGAGCTCAGTTACGAGCGGCTGCCCCTGCTGCGGCGGCGTACACTCCACCGGCAGGCGGCAACGGCGCTGGGCCATGGCGAGGTTCGGGAAGGAAAGCTCTGCCGGGAAGTTGCCGAGCATTATCGTCTGGCGGAGGACAGGCTGCTGGCTCTGCACTGGCGGATACGGGGGCTCTCTATGGACACGGCCCGGCTCTGCGAACCGTTTTCCATCTACGGCGGCGAAAGTTTGCCGATACGTGGTGTGGCGGTACTGGAGGAGGAGCTGCAGCGACTGCTCCGGGAACTGGCACTGCTGCGCCGGGGAGAGAACGACGCTGTACCGGAACAGCTGGAGCGGCTTCTGACCCTTTGCCGGGGACGGCTGGCCCTGTACCGGGGCGAGTTCGATGCCGGAACGGAGATGCTGGATGCCCTCTGTGAGGAAACAAACGATCCCGCTGCGGCCGTGCAGGCCTGTATGCTGCTGGCGGTTACGGCCATACACCGACAGCAGCCGGATGCGGCGGAGCGCTACATTGCTGCGGGGATGCGCCTTGCCGATGCTCTGGAGCTGGCTGTGTTCCAGCGGCTTCGCGGAGGGTGTTTCTCCCTTCGCGGAGACTATGACAAGAGCCGCTATTATCTTCAGGATGCCCAGGACGCGCTGGAAAGCCGGCCTCGTACCACGGCGGTGCGGCTGCAGCTGGCGGGACTCTACTGCGACTTTGGCAAGGTCTGCCGCATACGCCGGGAATATGCAGAATCCCGGGCTTATTTTCGTCAGGCGCTGACCCTTCTGGGGGATGAACCGTGGCCGGGCGGCGTCTGGGTCTATGTTCACTATGGGCGCATGGCCTATGTGCTGGAGGACCACGGCCGGGCCAGAGAGCTTTTTGAGCGGGGACTGGAAATGGCTGAAAAGAGCGGCGAGCCATGGGGAACGGCGGCTGCCGCTGCCTATGTGAGCCTGTACCGGGCGAAGGATGGTGACTGGGAGGCTGCGGCGAAGGCGCTGGCCTTTGCCCGGGACTGCATGATCCGGCTTTCGTCCCCGCTGGAAGAGCTCATCGTGAACTATGTCTCCATGCTTATTCGTTTCCGCGTGGATGCGGCCCGTGGGCCGTGCGGCACATTGGAGGTGCTGCTGCCCTATTCCCCGGAAAGCTATGCCCGTCAGGGCATCCGCCGGGGCAGCGGTACCCCGGATGTGTTTGAAGCCGAGCAGATGGCCCGGGGGCTCCGGGAGGGTATCAACGCCCGCCGTGGATATCGGGTCAGCGACCTTTACAGCAAAAACAAACACTTTATGGCAGAATGAGCCTTTATCTCTTCTTGATAGCTGATTATGTAATCCGTCAAAAAAGTTTTTTGACGGATTACATCTATTTTTTGACAAAATTAGACGCTTCTTTGACGCCTTATTTCTATAATAAAACCCGTAAAAGTCAAATTTTGCCGCGATGGGGGTCGCGGCAGGCAAAAAAGAAAAGAAATAAAAAACAGGAGGAAAAGTCAAATGTCTTTCGAAGTCATCGAGAACGTTCTCAACATCAACGCTGACGCTATCATGACCACCGCCATGGCTGCTGTTATGCTGCTCATCGGCTACGCCGTCAAGGCCAAGGTCGCTTTCCTGCGCAAGTACTGCATCCCCGCTCCCGTGGTTGGCGGCTTCCTTTTCATGTTCGTCACCTTCCTCGGCTACCAGTTCAACCTCTTCGCCTTTAACTTCACCACCACCTTCCAGGATCCCTTCATGCTGGCCTTCTTCACCACCGTGGGTCTCGGTGCCAGCTTCCAGCTCCTGAAGAAGGGCGGCATCCTGCTGATCGTCTACTGGGCCATCGCTGCTGTCGTCTCCATCATCCAGAACTTCATGGGTATCGGCATCGGCAAGCTCGTGGGCCTCGAGGCTCCCTACGCCCTGCTGGCCAGCGCCATCTCCATGATCGGCGGCCACGGCGCTGCCGGCTCCTACGGCGCCACCTTCGCCGAGCTGGGCTACGAGGCTGCTGTTGAGGTCGGTGCTGCTGCCGCTACCTTCGGTCTCATCTTTGCTGTTATGGTCGGCGGCCCCGTGGCTCGTCGCCTCATCGTCAAGAACAACCTCAAGCCCGAGGACAGCATTGAGTTCGACGACTCCGTCATGAACGTCAACGCCGCCAACGGCGAGGAGCTCTCCGCTCTCGACATCATCAAGAACGTCACCGCCATCATCGCCTGCATGGCTCTCGGCACCGTGGTTTCCGGCTGGATCTCCAAGCTCATCGGCATGAGCTTCCCCACCTACGTGGGCGCCATGTTCGTTGCTATGATTCTCCGTAACCTCAACGATAAGTTCAGCTTCTACAACTTCAGCTACTCCCTCACCGAGAAGATCGGCGACGTCATGCTGGTTCTCTACCTGGCCATCGCCCTCATGAGCCTCAAGCTCTGGCAGCTCCTCGACCTCCTGCCCGCCGTGCTGCTCATCGTTGCCTGCCAGGTCGCCATGCTCATCGTCCTCGCTTACTTCGTGGTCTTCCGCATCCTCGGCAAGAACTACGACGCCGCTGTCATGTGCGCCGGTCTCCTGGGCCACGGCCTGGGTGCCACCCCCTCCGCCATGGTCAACATGACCTCCGTCAAGGACGAGTACGGCATGAGCAAGCGCGCTTTCATGATCGTGCCCATCGTCGGCGCCTTCCTGGTCGACATCGTTTACCAGCCCCAGACCATCGCTTTCATCAAGATCTTCGTTCCCGCCGCCTCCAGCATGGTCGGCTAATTCACGAAGGCTCTGCACAAACTAAACTGATACTACCTTTTGGAGGAACAAAATGGCTAAGCTTGTTGAATGCATCCCCAATTTTTCCTGCAGCAAGGAGCAGGACGAGGCTACCTTCCAGGCTCTGGTTGATGTTGCCAACTCCATCCCCGGTGTGACCCCCATCGACATCCAGACCGATGGCGACCACAACCGCTGCGTCTTCACCCTGGTCGGTGCCCCCGCCGCCATGGAAGAGTGCGCTTTCCTGCTGGCCAAGAAGGCCGCTGAGCTCATTGACATGACCAAGCATCAGGGTCAGCATCCCCGTATGGGCGCCACCGACGTCATCCCCTTCGTTCCCACCATGGACATGACCGTGGAAGAGTGCGTTGAGATGAGCAAGCGCGTGGCCGAGCGCCTCTGGAACGAGCTGAAGATCCCCAGCTTCCTCTACGAGGAGAGCGCCACCCGTCCCGAGCGCAAGAACCTGGCTACCTGCCGTAAGGGCCAGTTCGAAGGCATGCCCGCCAAGCTCCTGGAGCCCGACTGGGCCCCCGACTTCGGTGAGCGCGCCATCCACCCCACCGCCGGCATCACTGCCGTCGGCGCCCGTGGTCCCCTGATCGCCTTCAACGTCAACCTGGACACCCCCGACCTTGAGATCGCCAACAAGATCGCCCGCGCCATCCGCGCTGCCGGCGGCGGCTTCAAGTACTGCAAGGCCATCGGCGTTATGCTCGAGGACCGCAACATTGCTCAGGTTTCCATGAACATGGTCAACACCGAAGGCACCCCCATCTACTACGCTTTC